>JAXDOA010000160.1:0-12182 GCA_034669125.1 Hyphomicrobiales bacterium | reverse complement strand
AGCGAAATCGCCTCGTCGGCATAGCGCGGCTCGTTCGAGGCGACCAGCGCCTGGCCGAGCATGATGCGGATCAGCGTTGCGTTCGGCGCGAGCGCCACCGCGCGGCGTAGCGGCGCGATGGCGTCGGCCGGGTGCGTCCCTTCGAGCAAGGCCTGACCCTTGAGCTCATGAAAGTAAGGATTGTTCGGCTGCGCCTGGATCAGGGCGTCGATCAGCGGCATCGAGACCGCCAGCCCGGAAAAGCGATAGGCCGCGATCGCGCGGGCATAGCGCGCCGGCAGGCTGGTGTCGGTCGAGGGATAGCGGCGCGCGACCGTATCGGGGCGTTCGAGGAAGCCGGCCAGCTTCGCGCGCATCATGTCGTGGCGCAGCTGCAACTCGGGCGGATCGCGCTTGTCCCAATGCGTGTTGGTCTTGACCAGGTCTTCCAGTGCGATGATGCGCTCGCGCGGCATCGGGTGCGACTGCTGATACGGGTCGACGCGCGACGAGACGATCAGCAGGTCGTCGGCAAAGCGCTTGAACGTGTCCTGCATGCCCTTGGCCGACTGGCCGGTGGCATTGAGGAACTTCACCGCCGCACGGTCCGCCGATTCCTCCTGCGCGCGCACGTAAGAGAGCAGCGAGCGGCGGATCATCTCCTGCGGGCCCTGCAGCAGGGCGGGTGCGATCTGGCCGAGATTGTTGTTGGCTCCGCCCCCGCTGGCCGCGCCGCCGACCAGCGCACCGACGCCGAGCAGCATGGCGATGATCGAGGCGGTCTGCGCGTTCGCCATCTGCTCGCGCAGGCGCGAGAGATGCCCGCCCGCCATGTGGCCGGTTTCGTGCGCGAGCACGCCGATGATCTCGTTCGGCGTCTTGCTGTCGTACAGCGCGCCGACATTCACGAAGATACGGCGGCCGTCCATCACGAAGGCGTTGAAGGCGTGCTCGTTGATCAGCACGACCTGCACGTTCTGCTGCGTCAGTCCCGCGGCTTTCAAGATCGGCGCGGTGTAGTCGCGCAGCAGTTGTTCGATCTCGGCGTCGCGGATGATGGGGAGACCGAGATTCGGGCCGCCTTTCGGCTGCGCGATGGCCGGCTGTCCGCCGAGCAGCAGCGCCGATGCGGTAATCAGCGCAATGGCGCGCGATGCTGGCATCGCGCGGCGCGCCCTGCTAGGTCTTTCGCGAACCATCCGGATTCCCGATCCCGCCACGTCGCCGCAAACTAGGGACCCGGGCGGCTGGGGTCAACGCGCGGCACGTCACGCTTTGCGGCGCGATCGGGCCAGCAAAAGCCGCCGATTGCGGCGCGAAAGAGGCGGGTCAACCGCTTAGGGTTCCCAGGAGAAGATCGACGTGATGCTGGATAAGGCCCGCCGACTCGTGACCGCGTCCGCGCGGAGCGACGTGCCGCCCTTCATGGTGATGGACGTGATGGCGGCAGCAGCAGCCATCGAGGCGCGCGGCGGGCATGTCATCCACATGGAGGTCGGCCAGCCGGCTGCGCCCGCGCCGCGCAGCGCGATCGCCGCCGCGAAGGCGGCGCTCGATAGCGGCGACATCGGCTACACGGCAGCGCTCGGTATCCCGGCCCTGCGCGCGCGCATCGCGCGGCACTATGCGGAGACGCATGGCGTCACGGTCGAGCCCGAGCGCATCGTGGTGACCACCGGGTCGTCGGCGGGATTCATCCTGGCGTTTCTCGCGTTGTTCGAGCCGGGCGACCGGATCGCGGTCGCGTGTCCGGGCTATCCGCCGTACCGGCATATTCTCACCGCGCTCGGCTGCGAGCCGGTGATGATCGAAATTTCGGCAGCGACGCGCTGGTCGATCACGGTCGACGCGCTGCTTGAAACGCACCGCCGCACGCCGCTCAAGGGCGTCCTGGTCGCAAGTCCGGCCAATCCGACCGGCACCATGATGCGGCCCGACGATCTGAGCCGGCTGATCGCGGCGGCCGAAGGGGAGGGCATCCGCTTCATCTCCGACGAGATCTATCACGGGCTCGACTATGCGTTCCCGGCCGAGACGGCAGCGAAGTTCTCCGACAATGCCGTCATCATCAATTCGTTCTCCAAGTATTTCTGCATGACGGGCTGGCGCGTCGGCTGGATGGTGGCGCCGGATGGACTGGTGCGCCCGGTCGAGCGATTGCAGCAGAACCTGGCGATCTCGGTGCCGACGCTCTCGCAGATCGCGGCCGCCGCGGCTTTCGACGGACGCGACGAGATGGAAACCGTAAAGCACGGCTATGAGGAGAATCGCCGCATCCTGGTCGAAGGGTTGCCGAAGGCGGGCCTCGACAAGTTCCTGCCCGTCGACGGCGCGTTCTATCTCTACGCCGACATTTCGCGCTTCTCGAACGACAGCTTCGATTTCGCCAAGCGCATGCTGGAGCAGGCCGGCGTCGCCGCAACCCCGGGCATCGACTTCGACCCGGCGCACGGGCGTGAGTTCGTCCGCTTCTCCTACGCGGGCTCCGCCGCCGACATGCGCGAGGCGGTGCGGCGGATTGGAACATGGTTGAACCGGAGTTAACCCAAACCAGATGCGCGAGCGCTGCGCCTTGAAGTTGTCCATCACGCGCACCAAGTCGTGATGGAGGCTTGCCCGTCTCGCACCGTCACGCTAAATGCATCTCTCTCGCACCATGAACCGAACCCTCGCATCATGATTTGACCTGCCGCGCGGCGCCCGCTGCGCGTTCCGTCAACGATCAGCAAAGGAACACGATACATGTGGAGCAGCCCCAAGGGCGCCACCGTTCAAGAGCGCCTCGACCGCGCTGCGGAAGCCAAAAAGGCCCTGCTGGAGCGCTTTCGCTCCGCCCCCAAGCCGGGCGATGCCGAATTTGACCAGAAGCAGGCGCAGCTGAAGGCGGTCGCCGAAGCGCGCCGCCAGCGCGAAGAGCTGCGCGCAAAGCAGAAGGCGGAAGCCGAAGCCGCGCGCATCGAAGCGGCCCGACTCAAGGCCGAGGCCGAGGCGAAGGCCGCTCAGGACGCGGCCGAAAAGGCCGCCAGGATCGCCGCGGAGGAAGCCGCCATCATGGCTGCGCTCAAGGCCGAAGAGGCCGAAAAGCTCGAAGCGCTGCTGGCCGAGCAGAAGGCCGCGCGCGATGCCCGCTATGCGGCGCGCAAGGCAGCCAAGAAGGAGCGGCGGCGCGGATACTGAGCGCCGCTATTTCTTATTGCGAGCTTTTGGTTTTGCCGGAGCCGGGCGCACACTGACGCGCTCGGCTTTTGTTTTCGGCGCGCGGTTCTGCCACGCCATGGTCAGTGCGTTCTTCAACGTCGCCGGATCGGCCGCCGAGAGACGGACCTTGGTACTGCCGCGCCGTCCCCAGCCGCCGGCAACCGGAACGAACACTTTCGGGGTCGTCTCAACGAGCAATGCCTGCTGGTCGGTCGTCAACTGAACCATGCCGAACGAGGCATCCGGGTAACCCAACGTGGCGAATATCTTTCCACCGACGCGGAAATCCGCGGTCCCCATGTGCGAGGCCTCAATGGTATCGGGGAGGGCGAGGGCGGCGCGGCGAAACTGGTTTGGAGTCAAAGCTACATCCCCGCATTCACGCGGCAGTCTAACTCAAAACTCCACGTCGAGCTCTTCGACTTCCTCCGGTTCGCTTTTGGCGTCCTCGATCCATTCCTTCATCGCCGGCAGCGCTATGATCTCCGCGCAATAGGCTGCGCAATCGCTGTCGAGCTTCACGTCGTAGCTCAGGAACCGCGTGCACACCGGCGCATACATGGCGTCGGCCATGGTGGGCTTTTCGCCAAACAAATACGGCCCGCCGTATTTGGCGAGGCACTCGCGCCAGATCGCGACCACGCGGTCGATGTCGGCCTGCACGCCGGCCCAGACCTTGAAGCCCGGATAGTGCGCGCGGAGATTCATCGGCAGCGCGGAACGCAAGTTCGAGAAGCCCGAATGCATCTCGCCGCAGATCGAGCGGCAATGCGCGCGCGCCCCGCGCGCTGCCGGCAGCAGGCCGGCATCCGGCTTCAACTCATTGAGGTATTCGCCAATCGCCAGCGTGTCCCACACCTTGGTGCCGTCATGCGTAAGGCATGGCACCAGGAACGACGGGGAAAGCAACAACAACTCGGCGCGCGACGAGGGATCGTCCAGACCCGCCATCTCCACCGCGACATCGAGGCTCGCCATCCGGCACAACAGAAAGCCGCGCAGGGACCAGGAGCCGTAGTTGCGGCTGTTGATCGACAGTGTGGCCTCAGCCATGGACATTCCCCGATTGCCGGAGCGGCGAGCTTTCGGCCGGCCGCCACAGTTGCAAAACTTCACGCTCCGGCCGCGAACGCGCGCCCGGCGCCTCTTATGCCCCGGCAAGGGCGGGTTATCCACGTATGGCCACCCTGCCGATAATTATCTCGCAGTGCAGCAGAAAATGCACTAGCCTTTTGCGTGCCGGGTTGAGTTTTATCGGAGCTGGAGCGCCGCGTCAGCGGCGCCGCAAAGAACGTATGCTCTATCAGGCGTATCAGGCGCATACCGACATCATGGTCCCGGTCCGGGCGTGGGCCGGTATGGCGATCCATGCCTTCGCGCCGATGAACGGGTTTTCGCCGCCCGCCGTCAAAAACCTCACGGCGGCCTACGAGCTGATCGCGCGCGCGGGCCTGACCCATGTGCGCCCGCCCTACGGCATCGATACCGTCACGGTCGGCAACGAGGAACTGCCGGTGCGGGAGGAGGCCGCGCACGTCACGCCGTTCGGGACGCTGTTGCATTTTGCCAAGGATGTCGCCAGCGCACAGCCGCGCGTGCTGCTCGTCGCGCCGCTGTCCGGCCATTTCGCAACGCTGCTGCGCAACACCGTCAAGACGATGCTGCCCGAGCACGACGTCTACATCACCGACTGGCACAACGCGCGCGACGCGCCGCTCTCGGCCGGCCGCTTCGGCTTCGACGATTATGTCGAGCACCTGATCAAGTTTCTCGAGGTGATGGGGCCGGGCGCACACATCGTCGCGGTCTGTCAGCCGTGCGTTGCCGCGCTGGTTGCCGCCGCCGTGATGGCGCAGACCAACAACCCGGCGCAACCGCGCAGTATGACCTTGATGGCGGGCCCGATCGACTGCCGCGTCAATCCCACCAAGGTGAACGAGCTTGCGACCTCGAAGCCGATCTCATGGTTCGAGCAGAACCTGATCGCGACCGTGCCGCTGCGCTATCCGGGCGCGTTTCGAAAGGTCTATCCGGGCTTCGTGCAGCTCGCAGCCTTCATGAGCATGAACATCGACCGCCACGTGAAGGCGCACAAGGAGCTGTACGACAATCTGGTCGCGGGCGAGATCGCCAAGGCGGCGCAGACCAAGGCGTTCTACGACGAATATTTCGCGGTGCTCGATCTTGCCGCCGAGTTCTACATCGAAACCGTCAAGATCGTGTTCCAGGAGTACTCGCTCGCCAAGGGCGAACTGAAATTTCGCGGCGAGCCGGTGGAGCCGCGCGCGATCAAGAAGACCGCGCTGTTCACCGTGGAGGGCGAGAAGGACGACATCTGCGCGGTCGGCCAGACGCTCGCCGCGCAGGAGCTCTGCAGCGGCATCCGTCCCTACCGCAAGCGCCACCATATGCAGCCCGGCGTCGGCCACTACGGGGTATTCTCCGGCAAGAAGTGGGAAGCGCAGATTTATCCGCTGCTGAAGAATACGATCTTGTCGAGCGATTAGCGGATTCGACAGAGCGCCCGGCCTGCGCTTTCCTTGCCGCAGAGGTGCTCGTGGCAAAACCCACACCCCGCATCGTTCCGGCGCTGCTCAGCTTCACGGCGGGATTCGCCGACGCCTGCACGTTTCTCGCGTTGTTCGGGCTCTACGTCGCGCAGGTGACCGGCAGCTTTGTCGTATTCGGCTCCGGCCTCGTCGCGCATGAGGAGGGCTTCCTCATCAAGGTGCTGGCGATCCCGGTGTTCTTCGCGGCGGGTCTGTTCACCACGATTTTCGCCGAAGTGCTGCGCCGGCGCGGTCACGCCGGGCTCGCGTGGGCGCTGGCGCTCGAGTGCGCATTGCTCGCCGCGTTTCTCGGTCTCGCGCTTGCAGTCCCGATCACGCGCGATCCGAATGCGCCGGCGACGCTCCTTGCCGCGATGCTGGGATTGTCCGCGATGGGCGTGCAGAGCGCGCTGGTGCGCCTGCTGATGCCGGGTGCCGCCTCGACCAACGTGATGACCACCAACACGACGCTGTTCGCAATCGATACCGGCGAGCTGCTGCTCGGCTGGCGCGGCCGGAAGCGCGGCGACGCGGAGGCGGAGGCTCAATTCTCGGCGGCGCGCGAGCGGCTGTCGCATCTCATCCCGCTCGGCATCGGGTTCCTGCTCGGCACAGCCGCGGGCGCGTTCGGCTTTGTGCTGTTCGGCCTGCCGTGCCTCGTGCTGGTTTTGGCGCTGCTGCTCGGCCTGATCGTCTGGGCGGCGCGGCGCTAGATCAGATCCCCAGCGCGGCGAGCGCCGCCGTCACGTCGGACGGCGAATTCACCAGCACGGTCTGCAAGCCGCAGGCGCGCGCACCGTCGATGTTGTGTGCGCTGTCGTCGAAAAACACGATGCGGCCGGCAGGCGCTCCGATCTGTTTGACAACAAACTCAAATGCTTGCGTGTCGGGCTTGCGCAGCCCGATGCTGGAGGAGATGAAGACCGTCTTGAAATTCTTCAGGGCATCCGGAAATTTCACCGACCAACATGCGGCGTGCGCCGGATTGGTATTGGTGAAGGCATAGAGCGGCAAGCGCTGCGCCGCGCGTGCGAGCAGCGCCGCGATACCCGGCACCTCATCGACGAAGATTGCATTCCAGCCTTCGAGGAACTGCGCGTCCGTCAGGTCGATGCCGAGCGAGGCGCGCAGGCTTGCGAAGTAGTCCCCGACGCCGAGAGCCCCGATCTCGTGGCGGCGATACGGCTCATCCTGCGTGAATCGCCCGCGCAGGAGCGCCGCGTCGCAGTCCGCGGAGGCTGCCCAGCGCGCAAAGACGCGGTTGAAGTCGATATCGACGATGACCCCGCCGAGATCGAACAGCAGGGCATCCGCCGCGCCGGGCTTCATGCCGTTTGCCGCCTCACTCCGCCTTGATACCCGCGCCCTTGATGATCGGCCACCATTTCTCGATCTCGGTCTTCTGGAACGCCGCGAGCCCCTCGGGCGTCTGCTGCGCGGGGGCGGCGACATCGAGCCCGAGTTCGGAGAACTTTGCCTTCACGGCCGGATCGGCGAGCACTTGCATCATCGCCTTGTTGAGCGTGCCGATCACATCCTTCGGCGTACCCTTCGGCGCCCAGAAGCCGAACCAGCCGGACATGTAAAGTCCCGGCACGCCGGTCTCGTCCGATGTCGGGATGTCGGCCATCGAGGCCGAACGCTGCGGCGATAGGTTCGCAATCGCCTTGATCGTGCCGCCGCGCACCTGCGGCAGGGCGACCGCGCCCTGCACGACGAGCAGATCGACCTGCCCCGACACGAGATCGGTCATCGCCGGACCCGCGCCGCGATAGGGGATGAACGTGACCTCGGTCTTGGTGAGTTGCTGCAGCAGGATGCCGGACACGTGCGCGGCCGCGTTCTGGTTGACGAATGTGATCTTGCCGGGCTCCTTCTTCATCAGCGCGACGAGTTCGCTCAGATTGTTGGCCGCGAGATCCTTCTTCGCGACCAGCAATTGCGGATTGTTCGAGATCAGGCCGACCGGCTCGAAGTCTTTCTCCAGATCGTAGTTGAGCTTGTAGATGATGCTGCCGACGTGGGTGTCCCACTGGCCGATGTCGATGGTGTAGCCGTCCGGCGCCGCGCGCGCGACGCGACCGACGCCGATCGAGCCGCCCGCGCCGCCGACATTCTCGATCACGATCGGCTGGCCGAGGATCGGCCGCATCCGCTCCGCCATGATGCGCGCCGCCGTGTCGGTCGAGCCGCCGGGCGGGAAGGGGACGATCAGCGTGATCGGGCGGGAAGGGTAGGGCTGGGCGTGGGCGGATGAGATGGCGGCGAGTGCGAGCGCGATGGACATAAACAAGCGGATCATTCCAATCCTCCCCGATTTTCTTAGCGCAACGCCGCCGCGATGTTGCCGCCGTCGACTGTCGTGACATCGGCGGTGGTTTTCAATGCCAGCGCCTGCGACAGAAAGGCTTGCGCGACGTCCTCGGCGGTGACTTCGCGCTGAAGCAGGTTGCCCGCCATGTAGTCTTTTTCCGAGACGCCGCGGGCCCTAGCCCGCTCGGCGATGAAGTCGTCGGTGAGCAATCCTGAGCGGATGCGGTCGGCGTTCACGGCGTTGGCGCGGATGCCGTCCGCGCCGTAATCGAGCGCGTACTGACGGACGAGCAGGAGCGTCGCGGCCTTCGGCAGGCCATACGGGCCGAAATTCGGTCCGGGGTTCACGGCTTGCTTCGACACATTGAACAGCAGACAGCCGCCTGTGCCTTGGGCCAGCATGATCTTCACCGCCGCCTGCGCGACGCGCTGGTGGCCATAGAAATTCAATTCGAAGCTCTCACGCAACACAGCCTCGTCGACTTCGCCGATGCGGCCCTGCCACGCCGCGCCGGCGTTCGACACCACAATATCGACGCCGCCGAACGCATCGACGATCTGCTCGAAGGCGGCTTGCGCCATCCTTGGGAGCGTCACATCGCAAGCCACCGGAATGGACGATCCGCCGATCGCTTTGGCTTTTTCCGCAGCGGCGGCAAAGTTCTTGTCGAGCAGCGCGACTTCGGCGCCGGCCGCCGCGAAGGCCTTTGCGGTCGCAAACCCGATCGCGCCAGCGGCGCCGGTGATCGCCACGACCTGTCCGGTAAGCGGCTTTTCCGCCGCCGCGCCGAGCTTGGCCTGCTCCAGCGACCAGTATTCCATGGCGAACAGGTTGGCATCGTCGAGCGCGTAGTAGCGCCCGGTCGCTTCCGCGTCCGTGATCGTCTCGATCGCGGCTTCGGCGAGATCGGCGGCGACGCGCGCATCTTTCTTCGAACGGCCGAGCCCGAACAGCCCGAGCCCCGGCACCAGCACCACGCGGGGCATCGGATCGAGCGGCTTCCTCGTGCCGCCGACGCGCGCGTTGTTCGTCTCGAAATAGTTCTGGTACTTGGCCGTGAATGTGACGACGGCCGCGCGCACATCCTGCCGGAACGCGTCGAGCTTGCCCGCTTGCGGCGGCGGTACGATCAGCGGCCAGTTCTTGGTGCGAATGGTGTGGTCCGGCGTCACCACGCCGGCCTGACTGTAACGCGCAATCTCGGCGCCGTTGACGAAGTTGAGGACCGCATCGCCGCCGCGAAACTCAAGAATGAAGCGCTTCCACGCTCCCTCGATTGTCCCGTCCTTCAGCGCACAGGCGCCGCGGACGATCGGCGCAACATTCGCGCTGCCCGCGATCTGCTGCGGCATCTGCGCGCTCGCGAACACCGCCTTGCGGCTGCGCCTCAGGCGCTCCTCGGCGAGCGTGACCATCTCGATCATGCGCTCGTAGGCTTCGCGCGCGTCGGCGCCGAAGGTGAAGATGCCATGCCGGTGCAGGATCAGCCCTTCGACGGAAAGGTCGCGCTCGTAAACCTCCGCCGCGGCTCTCGCGAGCGCAAAGCCCGGCATGATGTAGGGCACGTAACCCATGCGCGCGCCGTACACCTCTCGGCACAGCGCATCGCCCTCCGGCTGGTCGGTGAGGCTCAAGACCGCGGTCGAATGCGTGTGATCGACGAACTTGTGCGGCAGGAAGGCATGCAGCAGCGTCTCGACCTATGGGTACGGCGCCGTCGGATCGATCAGGTTCGCGCGCTGCACGCGCACCATGTCTTCATCGGTGAGCGCTTCGCGCGCGCGGAGTTTTTTCAGCGCATCGAGCCGCACCGCGGGCAACCCGGCGGGCTCGATCGATCCCATGTCCCAGCCGGAGCCCTTGACGCACAGCACGTCGACCTCGTCGCCGTTGAGATCGGCGGCGCGCAGCTTCACCGAGGTATTGCCGCCCCCGTGCAGCACGAGCTTGGGATTTTTGCCGAGCAGGCGCGTCGTGTAGACCCGCAACGCGAGATCGCGCGCGATGCCGGCGTAGCGGTCGACCACGGCCTCGGCGTCGCGATCGACCCACGCGCTCTTCATGCGATCCGCGGCTTAACCGCGCCGGTTCCACCAGCCGAAGCGGCGCGGCTTGGCCTCCGCTTCGCTGTTTGGCGCGGCCGGCTCCGGAATCGTCACCGCAGGCGCCGGCTCGGGCAGCGGAGGCGGCGGCGCAGACGGCTGCACGTCGCTCATCGGTCCGGACGAGAACACCGGCGCAGGCTCGCGGATCGTGGAACGCCGCCGCGGCGGCTCCTGTGGCGCAGGTTCGGGCGCGGCGTCGCGCGGCGCCTCGCGTGCGACCGGCTCGAACGGTTGCGGCGCTCGCGGCTCGGGTGCGCTCGGCGCCTCGGCGCGGCCCGCCCCGCCGAGATCGGCGACGGCGTCGGCCACTTCCGGCTCGACTCCCTGGTGCTCCTGATGCTCGTCGTGACCGCCATTCGGTCCGGCAAATCCGGGTTCGCCCTCGCGTCCACGGCGGTTGCGCCGTCCGCCGCGACGGCCGCGACGGCGGCGGCGGTGTTCGCCGTCGTCATTTTGCCCAGGGACGCCAGCCGGGCCGCGCTCCGTCTGGCCTTCGCCCGCAGCTTCGGCGGCTTCACCGTTGCCTTCATGCGCGATGGCGTGCTCGGCAACGATCTCGTGGCTGAAGGCGCCTTCGCGCGGTTCGCGCCCGCCTTCGCGGGGTTCGCGCCCGCCTTCGCGGGGTTCGCGCCCGCCGTCACGCCCGCCCCGTCCGCGACGGCGCCGCCGTCCGCGGCGTTGCGCATCATCCGTGCGGGCTTCCGTGTCGGCGGGCGCACTGTCCGGCGCATGTTCCAACGTCTCGGCTTCGCCCTCGGTTTCCTCGGGCGCTTCCTCTTCGGCAAACTCGTCGACCTCGTCCTCGTATTCGTCCTCGACCACGGGTGCGGCGGCCGGGGCCTGCGCGGCGATCGCCTTGGCGGCTTCGATGCTGTGCACCAACTCGCCCTTTTCGATCAGGAACGGCTGCGCGGCGCCGATCGTCGCGTCGGCATTGACCGTGATGGTGATCTGGAAGCGGCTCTCAAGATCGCGCAAGTGCGCGCGCTTGTGGTTGAGACAATAGAGCGCGACCTCGGTGCGCGTGCGCACGAGCAGGTTATGCGTCGCGCCCTTGAGCAGCATTTCCTCCAGCATGCGCAACAGGTGCAGCGCGACCGACGAAACCGAGCGCACATGGCCGGAGCCGCCGCAATGCGGGCACTTGTCGGTCGAGCTTTCCAGCACGCTCGAGCGGATGCGCTGGCGCGACATCTCCATCAGGCCGAAATGCGAGATGCGCCCGACCTGGATGCGCGCGCGGTCGTTCTTCAGGCTTTCCTTCAAGCGCCGCTCGACGAGGCGATTGTTGCGCCCCTCGTCCATGTCGATGAAGTCGATGACAATGAGCCCTGCAAGATCGCGCAGGCGGAGCTGCCGGGCGACTTCCTCCGACGCCTCGAGATTGGTCTTGAGCGCCGTATCCTCGATGTGGTGCTCGCGGGTGGCGCGGCCGGAGTTCACGTCGATCGCCACCAGCGCCTCGGTCTGGTTGAGCACGATGTAGCCGCCCGAGCGAAGCTGCACGGTCGAGGAGAACATCGCGTCGAGCTGGCTCTCGATGCCGTAGCGCGTGAACACCGGCTGCGGGTCGACGTAAAGCTTCACGTTCTTGGCGTGGCTCGGCATCAGCATGCGCATGAAGTCTTTGGCTTCGCGATGCCCGGCCTCGCCCGCGACCAGGATTTCCTCGATGTCCTTGTTGTAGAGATCGCGGATCGAGCGCTTGATCAGCGAGCCTTCCTCGTAGACCAGCGTCGGCGCGGTGGACTTCAGCGTGAAGTCGCGCACCGTTTCCCACAGCCGCAGCAGGTATTCGAAATCGCGCTTCACTTCCGTTTTGGTGCGGCTCGCGCCCGCGGTGCGCAGGATGACGCCCATGCCCTCCGGCACTTCGAGGTCCTGCGCGATTTCCTTGAGTTTCTTGCGGTCGATCGAATTGGTGATCTTGCGCGAGATGCCGCCGCCGCGCGCGGTGTTCGGCATCAGCACCGAATAGCGGCCGGCGAGCGACAGGTAGGTCGTGAGCGCCGCGCCTTTGGTGCCGCGCTCTTCCTT
>JAXDOA010000159.1:0-6110 GCA_034669125.1 Hyphomicrobiales bacterium | reverse complement strand
CCATCCGCTCCGCGAGACTGTTCTGATCGATATCGGGTTGGCCCGTTTCGCGATTGAGATAGGCGAGCACGCCCGACTCCATCGGCGTGAGACTATGGGCTTCGAGTGCGTCGGCCGCCGCCGCCGTGCAGATTTGGAAGAAGCGGCGCGACAGCGACATCGGCGTTCTCCTCACCGGCGTAATGGCGGGGCTGGCCTGCGCCATCGCTGGCGCGTCGCCCGGGGTTGGCTTCCGTTGCATGATTGTCTCAAGTTTGAATGTTGAATATTTTATTGATGATATTTTCATAATCAAATGTTAGACGATTGTCAAGCCGCGATGGCGCGCAGAGCTTCAGGGAAGCATCTGCCATGCAGAAGTCCCTTCACCGCTCTCCTCGCGTGCTCATTTTTCTGATTTTCTTCTTGACCTAGGACAGGATAATATGCATTATTGCGCCCAACCCGCCACCTTGGGCCGCCTCGCGCGAGGCGTCCTTCGGTGAGCGGGCCGGGCAGCGGGGCCGGAGATCAGGCCAGCCGCACCCGGGGCCGGAAGCGGGGAACCGCAACCGGCCGGTGGAGCGCCGGGAGGCGCAGCGTCTCGGTGGCGAGGCCTCGCAAGCCTGAAAGATCACCGCACGCGCGCGCCTCGGGACGGGATTCGCACCCCCGTCCTTGCAAGGCGCGTGGGCGCCCCGATCGCAAGGGGCGCCCGGGAGGCCTCGCAAGCCTCCCAAGGGCGCCGTAGCGCAGCGCCCTGGCGCCTCCCGGCGCTCCATTCCCTCTTTCGAGGGATGAGGAAAAAGGGACAAGGCGGCGCCCACGCCTCAAACAACCGGGCGGCGGAGCGTTGGCTGTCTGACAATTGAAGAAGATACCCAAGGCACACTGCACTTTGCCCTCGCGGGCTAACGCGGCTTACTGCGTCCTGCGTGCCGGACCGGCTCTGGTCAGTACCGGCTACCGCACATTCGCGCGCACTGCTTGGTCCACACGTTGGAGCATGGCGGGCTCTTTGAAAGCCTCGCCTTGCAGGCGAGGTAGTTTTCCTGAGTGGCCGCGCGCCTGGGCGTCCAACCCGGCTGAGCGCTTGTCGCTGTCGCGAGCAGAGGCAGAGCCACGAGTGCCGCCAGGAGCGAAGCTGCAATGCGATGAGGCATGATCCGTCCCTTGAGGGATGCAATTGTCACGTCAGCGCGGAGCAATTTCAAGATCAAAGGTCGCTGAAATCTTTCAGCTCCGCTCGGCGACCTGCTCGAGCTTCTTGCTCAGGATCCACGACAGCCCGAGGAACGCGACCAGCATCACCACGCCGATGCCGGAGGACGCATCGTTCATCATCTTTTCCGAGAGCTGGCCGAACGCATAACCCGCCGAGACGACGGCGCAGGCCCATAAACCGGCGGCGATGAAATTGAGCGCGAGAAAGGTGGACCACGGCAGCCGCGACAGGCCGTAGGCGAAGCCCGCGACACCGCGCAGACCGTGCGGATAGCGATGCAACAGGATCATCCAGAGATAGTGGCGGTCCGCCAGCCGGGCCGCGATGTTGACCATGCGCACGATGCGCGAAGAGCCCCCGAGCCAGCGCGTGCCATAGCGCCGCCCGACCCAGAAGCGGATCGCGTCGCCCGCAAAGCTGCCGACCCAGCAGACCGCGATCAGCGTGCCGAACCCAAGCGCGCCGGAGGACGCCGCATACCCGGCGAACAGCGTCAGCAGCAGGCTATGCGACGCCGCGAAGGCAAACACGAAGCTGTAGGCCGCATCGCCGTGCTGGCGGATGAGCTCGAGAAACGAGGCGAGGTCGGTCGGATACAGGACCATGCCAATCGCGATAGCATCCTCCGGCCGCTTCCCAAAGCGGCGCGACCTACGCCGCGCCGTTCGTCTTCACGCCAAACAGCTTCGCGGCATTGCCGCCCAGGATCGCCAGCTTGTCCTTGTCGGAAATCGGCGCGCCCAGCACGTGATCGACCGGAGCAACCTCCCACGGGATCGGGTGGTCGGTGCCGAGCATCAGCTGGCTCGCGCCCACCTGGCTGATCAGGTGGCGCAGACCTTCGCCGGAGAACACCATGGCGTCGAAATAGAGCTGGTTCACGTACTCCGAGGGCTTCTTCTTCAGCTTGATCTCGGTGCTGCAGTTCTGCGGCGAGACGAAGCACGCGTGGTCGCCGCGCATCTTGTACGACGGCAGGTATCCGCCGCCATGCGCGGCCAGAACTTTAAGCCCGGGGAATTTGTCGAGCGTGCCCTCGAAGATCAGGTGCTGCAGCGCGATCGTGGTGTCGAGCGGATTGCCGATGGTGTTGGACAGCCAGCCGTTGCCCTTGAAGCGCTCGCCAAGCTGCGGCGTCGATTGCGGATGGATGTACAACACGGCGCCGAGCTCTTCGGCCTTCGCCAAGACCGGGTGATATTTATCGCGCGCAAAATCGTCACCAACGACGCTTCCGCCGATGGCGGCGCCTTTCAGGCCCTGCTTCTTGACCGCGGTTTCCAGCATGGTCGCGGCGAGGTCCGGTGCCTGCATCGGCAGCGACGCAAAGGCGCCGAAACGGTCCGGCTTCTGCGCGCAGAGCTCTGCGAGCTTATCGTTGTTGATCTGGCAGATCTTCTGTGCGGTCTCGCGGTCCTTGCGGTACCAGAACGGATTGATCGACAGGATCTCCATGTCGATCGCCATCGCATCCATTTCCTTGAGACGCTGCTCGACGACGATGAAGTGCTCCTTCACGCCCTTCACCGGCGGCGGGACGTTCTTGGCGTCCTCGCCCATCAGGTCGATCGCGTCCTGGAAGAAGCAATGCGCGTGGCTGTCGATGGTCTTGATGCGCTTGCCCTTCACCATCACGGGCAGCCGCGCGGCCGGCTTCTGCGCATGCGCCTCGAACGGCAGCCCGCAGCCGCAGAACACAAGCCCGGCAAGCGAGCCCGCGGATTTCAGGAAATTCCTGCGCGTGGTCATGAAGTCTCCTCCCTGCATTTTGATTTGTTGGCGCCGAGCCTAACACAAGATGAGAGAGTGGTGCAGGCCGCGGCGCCGGTTTAGCATCGCGAAAATTGCCGCAGGGAGGGATCGCCATGCACGGAGGGTTTGCCGCGCCTTCCCCAAGCGGCTTGGCGTGCTATCCCGTTCCGGACACGAGAGGACTTCATGACCGCGTTCGACTTCGCGCCCTTGCTGCCCGCCAATCTGCCGCCAGCCGCTGTGCGCTGGCCGGGTCTCGCAAAATACAATTTCACCGGCGGCAACAACGACGCCGATGAGGTGCCGGTCGACGACCTGATCGCGGCGGCGACCGCCTCGCTCAAGCGCGAGGGGCGCAATCTCGCGACCTACAATCTGGCGCACGGCCCGCACGGCTATCGGCCGTTGCGCGAGTTCCTGGTCGGCAAGCTCAAGCGCGACGCCGGCATCGCGTGCAGCGCCGACGACATCCTGATGCTGTCCGGCTCGTCGCAGGCGCTCGACCTGGTCAACGCCGCGCTGGTGACGCGCGGCGATACCGTGATCTGCGAGAAGGACAACTACCAGAGCACGCTGACGCGCTTCGCGCGGATCGGTGCGAAAGTCGTCGGCATTCCACTCGACAGTGACGGCATGCGCATGGACGCGCTCGCCGCCGCGCTCGCCGACTGCAAGGCGCGCGGCGTGCAGCCGAAGATGATCTACACCATCCCGACGGTGCAGAACCCGACCGCCACGATCATGCCCGAGCCGCGGCGCGCCGAACTGCTGCGGCTGTCCGAAGAGTACGGCGTCGCAGTGTTCGAGGACGACTGTTATTCCGACCTGATCTGGAGCGGCCAGCGCCCGCCCGCGCTCTACGCGATGAGCAAGGCAGGCAACGTCATCCACATCGGGTCGTTCTCCAAATCGATCGCGCCGGCGCTGCGCGTCGGCTTCCTCGTCGCGCCGTGGACGATCATGTCCCGCATTCTGCCGCTCAAGACCGATGCCGGCTCCGGCGCGGTCGAGCAGATGCTGCTCGCCGAATATTGCGCGCCGCACTTCGCCACGCATTTGCCGGTGCTGCGCAAGGCGCTGCGCGCGAAGGTCGAGACGCTGATGGAGAGCCTGAACGAGCAGTTCGGCACGGCGGCCGAATTCGACGATCCGAAGGGCGGCATTTTTCTCTGGGTGAAGCTGCCCGACACTGTCGACACGCTGAAGCTCTATCAGGCCGCACTGAAGGAAGGCGTCGCGATCAATCCCGGACCGGAATGGTCGACCGACAGACAGCACAGCGGCTCGCGGCTGCGGCTCTGTTTCGCGAGCCCGACGCACCAGCAAATCCGCGAAGGTATCGCCGTGCTTGCCGAGGTGTGCCGCCGCGAATTCGGCGTGCCGGCAAGAAGCGCCAATGTAGAGCGGGCGCGGGCGTAGTTACTCCGCCGCGGTCGCTCTCGGCCCGTATCCAAGCTCGGCGAAAATCTCCTCATTGTGCTCGCCGAGCGCGGGCGGCGGCGTCTCGATGCTCGGCCCGCCATGCGCAAACGTGAAGGCCGCGAGCGGCACGCCGAAGCCGCCGTCGACACCGGTCGCGCCTTTGTGCTTGTGGATGATCCCGCGCGTTGAGAGATGCGGGTCGGCCACCGCCTCGCCCATGGTGCGCACGCGGCACGCCGGCACATGGCGCGCCTGCAGGAATTCTTCCCACTCGTCGGCGGTACGCGTCAGCATGATCTCGGCCAGCACTTTCATTTCGCCATCGTGATCCGCGTCGCGCTCGTCGTTGCTCTTCTTCGCCATCTCGGGCCGCCCAAGCGCTGTCCATAGCCGCTTCTGCTGGCGCACGTTGCTCGCACCGAGCATCACCAGCGCGCCGTCCCTGGTGGCGAACGCGCCATTGGTCGCGTGCGGATGGTGATTCCCGCTCGGCTTCGGGTGCACGCCGTTGCGCAGATATCCGGTGAGATGCGAGCTCATCAGGATCATCGCGACATCGAGCATCGCCATGTCGATGCGTTGGCCCTTGCCGGTGCGCTCGCGCTGGAACAGCGCGGCCGAGAGCGCGAACGCGCCGGTCATGCCGGTCGCGTAGTCGATCGCCGGCGAGCCGAACTTGATCGGATGCACGTCCCTGGTGCCGGTCATCGCCATGATGCCGGAGGTCGCCTGGATCACGTGATCGTAGGCGGTCTGCTGGCCGCGCGGGCCCTTCTGGCCGAAGGCCGAGAACGACGCATAGATGAGCCGCGGATTGATCTTCGCCAGGTCCTCGTAGCCGAGGCCCAGCGCGTCGAACGCACCGGGGCGGTAGTTCTCGACGAACACGTCGGCGGTCGCGACGAGTTTTTTCAGGATTTCGCGGCCGCGTTCGGTCTTCAGATCGAGGGTGATCGCGCGCTTGTTCGAGGCTTGCGTGAGAAAGCCCGTGCCCATCTGGCGGTGGTTCAGTTCCTTGTCGGTGCCCGACGAGCGGCTTTGGTCCGGAACGTTCGGATCGTCGACCTTGATGACGTCGGCGCCGAGCACCGCGAGCTGATAGGCCGCGAACGGCCCCGCCAGCACGTGCGTGACATCGATCACGCGGATTCCCTCGAACGGACGCATGGCGCCCTCCCTTTGCGTTGGTGCCGCGAGCATGGCACGGTTCGCCCTCGGCTTGAACCGCGTTTGAGGCTCAGATGTACGACGAAAAATTCATGCGCCGCGCGATCGAATTGTCCGCGCAGGCGCTCGACAGGCCAGGCGTGCGGCCTTACGGCGCCGTGGTGGTGAAGGATGGCAAGATCGTCGGCGAGGGGCTGAACCAGTCGGGCAAGAATTTCGATCCGACCTCGCATGGCGAAGTCGAGGCGGTGCGCGATGCCTGCCGCAATCTCAAGACCACCGATCTGACCGGGTGCGAGCTCTATACCTCCTGCGAGCCCTGCTCTGTGTGCGTCGCCACCATGATCATGGCCGGCATCGGCCGCATGTATTACGGCGCCTCGCTCGAGCAGTCCGCCGCCGTCGTGCCGCGCCCGGCGCTGCCGCCGCCGACCACGCTGGTGCGCGAGCAGGTCGGGCGGCCGGTCGACGAGCGCGACATGCTGCCGGCGGAAACAAAACTGCCGGGCGAAGCGATCGCGGTGCTGGAAGCGTGGGTGAAAAGCCGGAAGTAGATTACTCCGCC
>JAXDOA010000158.1:0-3454 GCA_034669125.1 Hyphomicrobiales bacterium | reverse complement strand
GGCGGAGATCTCGACCGACATCAAAACCGGCCTGTGGGAGAAGTTTGTGACGCTCGTCACCATGTCAAGCATCACGGCGGCAATGCGCTCGACCATCGGGCCGATCCGCGCCAATCCACAGGCGAAGCAGTTCGCGCTCGACCTCATGCGGGAGGTCGTCGCGGTCGGCCGCGCGCAGGGCGTCGCGCTCGAGCCGGACTTTGCCGACAAGCGGATCGCCCATGTGGACGGGCTGGCGCCCGAGATGCGCGCCTCGATGGCGCTCGACCTGGAGCTTGGCCGGCCGCTGGAACTGCCTTGGCTCGCGGGCGCCGTGGTCGATCTCGGCGCCAAGAAGGGCGTGCCGACGCCGTGCTGCCGCGCGGTGCGCGACATTCTCGCGCTCTATGTGGACGGGAAGCCGAACTGATCGCTTGTAGCCCGGGTTGAGCGTAGCGAAACCCGGGATCGCGCCTTCGGATAGGTCCCCGGATGTCGCTCTGCTCCATCCGGGCTACGGACGCAGCATCAACACGCCCGCGAGCGCCGCAAGTCCGAGCGCGCGCGCAAGCGCCACCTGCTCGTCGCTCCACTCCGCCTGCGGGCGCAGCACGTTGAGTGTGCCGACGCATTTGCCGTTGCTGACCAGTGGCACGTTCACGCAGGAATGCAGCCCGAGGCCGAAGATGATCGCGTGATCGTCGAACGACTCGCGGATATCGTCATCGCCGGCGTTCACCAGCACGCGATGCTCGAGGAGCACCTTGCGGCTCCAGCCGGTATCGCGCTTGAGCTTGCGTCCGCCGACCGGATAGGCCTGCTCATTCGACGAATAGACGCGCTCGACGGTCGAGGCCGCCTCGTCATGGCGCATCGCGGTCACGAGTCCCGCGTCGAGCCGGCGCGCCGCCACCGCGGCAATCGCCGCGAACAGCGCCGCGGGCGATTTTGCCGCGCCTGCCGCCAGCGCGTCGATATCGTCGCCGCCGAGCATCAATCCCCCGGTAAATCGTGGATGTCGGGAAAGAACAGGTCCTGCCACCTTGCGGGAGGATCCTTGATGGTGCCGACCTTGCCCATGAACACGGCGGTCTTGAACACTTTCTCAGGCGACAGCGTGAAGGCGTAGTCCTTGTCGCTGATCACGCCGAAAATTTCCTCAAGCGTGCTCTTCCGGTCGTTGGCGATGGTGAGGTAGTCCTGCGCCGCCTTGCGCTTGTCCTTGTTGATCGTGTCGATCGCTTCCTTTTCGGCGGCGAGGAATGCCTTGTAGACCTTCGGATTGGCGTCGTGGAATTTCGTCGTCGTGATGACGACCAGTGCCGAAGCGCGTCCGCTGAGGATCTCGTAGCTGGTGGTGAGCAGGCGCGCGCCGGGGATTTTCATCTCCTGCTCGTAGAACGGCGAGGTGCCGAAATGCGCGTTCACGCCGGAGGTGTTGTTCATCAGCGCCACCATCGCGTCGGGATGCGCGAGCGACACGGTGTACTCGTCGAACTTCTGGTAGTTGCTTTGGCCGAAAAGATCGGCCGCCGCCATCTGGAGCATCAGCGCCTGGGTCGAGATCTTCACCGACGGAATTGCGATCTTGTCCTTGTCGGAGAGGTCCTTCAGCGACTTGAGGTCTGGATTGCGTGTAACGAAATAGAGCGGATACGACGTCATCGCTGCCATGCCCTTGACGCCGACATTGTTCTTGGTGCGCGACCAGAGCGTGATCAGCGAGGGCGCGCCGACCGCGCCGAAATGCACCGTGCCGGATAACAGCCCGTCATTGATGACGCTCGGACCTGCGACCTTGAGCCAGTTGGTCTTCACCTCGATGCCGGCGGCTTTGGCGTGCTTCTCGATCAACCCGTCGCGCTCCATCAGCATCAGCGGCAGGAACGCGACGCCGAACTGCTGCGCGATGGTGATCTCGCCGATTTCAGCGCGCGACGCGCTCGTGCCGGCGAGCAGCAGTGCGGCCGTGGCGATTGCTGTCAGTCTCATGTGTCCTCCGCTTCGTTTCTATTTTGCCAGCTTGAACAGTTTCAGTGCATTGGTGCGCACGATCTTCTCGCGATCCGCCTCGCTGATCGGTGCCGCGTCGATCCACTCGGCCGCATCGGAAATGTCCTCGAACGGATAGTCGGCCGACCATAGCACGCGCTCGATCCCGATCTCGGCGATCGACTGGTTGAGCGCGGAGGTGGAGAAGTTGCCCGACGTGGTGATGACGACATTATTGCGGACATAGTCCGCGACCGACTTCTTCGCCGCGTATGTGTGCGGCATCTTCATCCAGTTGTTGCGGTTGTCGATGCGCCAGAGATAGGCCGGAATGCCCTCGCCGAGATGGCCGAGGATGATCTGCAGGCCCGGATGCTCGTCGAACAGGCCGCAGCCGATCAGGCGCAGCGCATGCACGGCGGTCTCGGCGTGAAACGCCCAGTTCGGCCCCAGCAGCCAGTTGTGCCCGTCATAGGCGCGGATATCGCCCGGCAACGGGTTGCGCGGGTGCAGGTAGAACGGCACGCCGAGCTCGGCGACGGTGCGCCAGAACGGCCGGTATTGCGGCAGGTCGTAGTAGAGCGCGCTGGCGGCGCTGCCGGCCTGCGAGAAGCCGTTCACCAGCGCGCCGACGAAGCCGAGCTGTTTCACGCAGCGTGTGAGTTCGTTCGTGGCGGCTTCCGGGTCCTGCATCGCCAATGCGGCGAAGCCGGCGAAACGATCCGGGCGCTTCTGGATTTCAGCGGCGAGCACATCGTTCGCCTCGCGCGCGACCGCTATGGCCCGCTTCACGTCAGGGATCGCCTGCACGGCCGGCGCATTGAGCGAGAGGATCATGATCTCGACGCCCGAGGCGTCCATCAGGCGGAGCCGCTTGTCCTGGAAATCGGTGAGCCGCGGCCCGAGCTCGTCCCACACATGCGCGCCGAACACCTGTGAGTCGGCAAGCGTCGCCGGAATGGCGAAATGCTCCTCGAGCGCGATCTTGCCTTGCATGCGTGGTGTCCCCGGCTAGGCCACGATGATGCACATTCCCGCGCGCAAGAAGCAAGAAAGCCGCCCGGGCGGGGCGGCTTGTCAACCGTAGCCGCAGACTACCCTGCCAGTGACTATCGAAGCCGTTTCTTTGCGAAGGCGCGACCCGATGAGGATTTCATATAGCGTTCAAAAGCGACCGCTTTCGCATCATCCGAAAATGCAAGGTAGGTAACGAGGCGCCAAGGCTTGAACTTTGCGGTGTGCGGCGAACCGCCAGAGTTGTGCTTCGCGAGCCTGGCCTTCAAATCATCGGCCAGACCGACATAGGTCTCGTCGGGATAATCAATGCTTTGGAGGAGGTAGACGTACTTCATTGCTGGGCATCCGGCCCGTCTTCGCCCGCCGGGCTACGACGGGCAACCTTCGCCGCTTCGCGATATCGAGTACGCCGAACCTTCGGTGCTTGAAGGATGGCTTGCCAACCGTAGCCGCGAAGCGGCGAAGG
>JAXDOA010000157.1:0-3109 GCA_034669125.1 Hyphomicrobiales bacterium | reverse complement strand
AGGGCCGTGCCGGCATGCAAACGCGCGACGAGGATTTCGTCACGCGACTGTTCGTCGCCAATACGCACACGCCGGTGCTGTTCTTCTCCTCGGCAGGCCGCGTCTACAAGGAGAAGGTCTGGCGGCTGCCGCAGGCCGCGCCGCAATCGCGCGGCAAGGCGCTGATCAACATCCTGCCGCTGGAGCAGGGCGAGGCCATCAACACAATCATGCCGCTGCCCGAGGACGAGAAGACCTGGGATCAGTTCGACGTGATGTTCGCGACGACGAGCGGCTCGGTCCGCCGCAACAAGCTCTCCGACTTCGTCGATGTGCGCCGCTCCGGCATCATCGCGATGAAGCTCGACGAGGGCGAGAGCATCGTCGGCGTGCAGATCTGCACCGAGAATGACGACGTGCTGCTCACCGCGTCCGGCGGGCAGTGCATCCGGTTCGCGGTACCGGAGGTGCGCGTGTTCGCGGGGCGCACCTCGATGGGCGTGCGCGGCATCAATCTGGAGAAGGACGACAAGCTGATCTCGCTGTCGATCCTGCGCCACGTCGACACGACGGCGGACGAGCGTGGGGCTTTCCTCAAGCAATGGAGCGCCATCCGGCGCGCGGAAACGGGCGAAGAGGCCGAGCCCGTCGATGTGGGCGCGGAAGCCGAGGAGGCCGATGTCGGCGTCGCGCTTTCGCTGGAGCGCTATTCGGAACTGGATGCCAAGCAGCAATTCGTGCTGACGGTGTCGGAAAACGGCATGGGCAAGCGTTCGTCGTCCTACCAGTATCGGACCACCGGCCGTGGCGGCAAAGGCATCGTTGCGATGTCGATTACGCCGAAGACCGGCAATCTCGTGGCGTCATTCCCGGTCGAGGATACCGACCAGATCATGCTGGTGACCGACAAGGGGCAGCTCATCCGCACCGGCGTGGACGGCATCCGCATCGCGGGGCGCTCGACGCAGGGCGTGATCGTGTTCGACACCGCCGACGACGAGCGCGTGGTGTCGGTCGAGCGCTTGACCGAAGAGGGCGAGGAGAACGGGGGCGCATGATCCCGAAAAGTGGGAACCGGTTTTCGGACAAGATCATGCGCAGAAAAATATGAGCGTCGAGCTCTACCTCGTCTTCGTCGTCGCAACCGCGCTGCTGATCGCAACGCCCGGCCCGAACGTCGCACTGATCGTCGGGACCAGCCTCACGCACGGCGCGCGCACCGGCCTGATCGCGATGGCAGGCGTTAACCTCGGCGTGATGGTCCAGCTCATTGTGGTGGCCGCCGGACTGTCCTGGATCGTTGAACTGTTCGCGAAGAACTTCGACGTCATCCGCTTCGCCGGCGCGGCGTACCTTCTGTTTCTCGGCATCCAGACGCTGTGGAAAGCGCGCAAGCCCGTGCCGCCAAAGCCGCTGTCGCCGCAGCGTGCTTTCTCGCGCGGCCTTGCGGTCGCCTTCGCCAATCCGAAGACGCTGATCTTTCAGGCGGCCTTCCTGCCGCAGTTTCTGAGCAACGGCGAGGGGCGGCAGGCGCAGCTGTGGCTGCTCGCGGCGACCTTCTGGATCATCACGGTGGTCGGCGATGCGATCTGGGTGCTCTGCGCCGCGCGCTTGCGCGCAGCGGTCTCGGGCCGCGCGCAACTGATCGCAGATCGCGTCTCGGGCGCGATCCTGATCGCGGGCGCCGGCGTGCTGCTGGCGATGAGCCGGCGCTGACTTATCCCTCCCCGCGGAGCGGGGAGGGTGGACGCGAGCGCAGCGAGCGGACGGGTGGGGTGGCACGCGCCGAGAACCCCACCCGGTCGGCTTCGTCGACTACTCTCCCCCTGCGGGGGAGGGATGTAATCATGCGTCGATCAAGCTCACATGCGCCGCGACCACGCGCCAGCCTTCCGGAAACCGCACCCAGGTCTGCATCTGGCGGCCGACCTTGCCGGGCGCGGTGGCGCGATGAAACAGCGTCGAGGCGGTGGCGACATCGCGGCCGTAAGTCGCGATCACGGTCTTTGAGATCGTGCGCGCGAGTCCGACCGGCGAGCGCGCCGCGCGGAACCCCGCGATCTCCGCATAGCCGTAAAGATTCTCACCGATCCCGTAGCGGATCGTCTGCGGCGCATCGCGGAAGGTCGCGTTGAGCGTCGCGACATCGTTCGACGTCAGCGCCTGCTCGTAGCGGTCGAAGGCGGCCTTCACCTCGGCGACCACCTCCGGCAGGTCGATGTCCACGACAATCTCCTAAAGCATCGGCCGCGGCGAAACGCACGCGCCCGCCTGCTCCAGCGCGTACGCGATTCGCAGCGCCACGTCCTCACGCCACGGAGCCGCGATGACCTGCACGCCGATCGGCATCGGCGACAGCGGCACCGGAACGGCGACGACGGGGAGGCCGATGAACGAGATCGGCTGCGTGTAGATGCCGAGGTTCGCCCGCACCGGCATCTCGACGCCGTCGAGCCGGAAGGTCTGCTGGCCGATAGCCGGCGCCGTGCAGGGTGTCGCAGGCGCCAGGATGGCGTCGACCTGCTCGAACAGCGGCAGCACTTGCGCGCGATACCAGCGGCGGAATTTCTGCGCGCGGGCCACAAGCGCGGCCGGGATCATCGCGCCGGCGATCAGCCGGTCGCGCACCGCCGGATCGTAGTCGTGCGCGTGGCTGCGCAGGCGCTCGAGATGCAGCGCCGCGCCTTCGCTCGCCGTGATGACGTAGGCGGCCGCGCGCGCGCGCGCGGCTTCCGGGATCTCGATGTCGGCATTGGCGCCGAGCGCGGCCGCGACCCGCTCGACCGCGACGCGCGCTTCCGGGAAGGCGCCCTTGCGGAAATAGCCGCCCGCGACGGCGATGCGCAGATCGTCGGTGCCGCGCGCGAGCGTCGCCGTGGTCGGTTCGGCCGGGCGCGTCGTGCACACCGGATCGTCCGCGTCGGGACCCTGCATCGCATCGTAGGCGAGCGCGAGATCGCGCGCCGAGCGCCCGAGCGGCCCGAGATGGTCAAACGCCGATACGAATGGAAACGAGCGCGCGCTCGAAAGCCCTCCATAGGTCGGCTTCAGGCCGAACAACCCGCAAAACGAAGACGCCACGCGGATCGAGCCATTGGAAACCGAGCAGAGCGAAAGAGTCACCAGCCCG
>JAXDOA010000156.1:0-2826 GCA_034669125.1 Hyphomicrobiales bacterium | reverse complement strand
GTCAATTCACGGTTGAAGGCCGCTCGGCCTATGACGGTGTCGCGTTCACCACCGTCTCGAGCGAGATCCGCAATCCCGACGGGTCAGTCGTCTTCAAGCAGACCGATATCGAGGTCCCCGCGGATTGGAGCCAGGTCGCGTCCGACGTGCTGGCGCAGAAGTATTTTCGCAAGGCGGGCGTCCCGGCGGCGCTCAAGAAGATCGAGGAAGAGACCGTCCCGTCGTTCCTGTGGCGCTCGGTCGCCGACGAGGAGGCGTTGAGCGGCCTGCCGGAGAAGGAGCGTGTCGTCGGCGAAACCTCATCCAAGCAGGTGTTCGATCGCCTCGCCGGCACGTGGACCTATTGGGGCTGGAAGGGCGGCTACTTCGACTCGGACAATGACGCGCAGGCGTTCTTCGACGAACTGCGCTACATGCTGGCGACGCAGCGCGTGGCGCCGAACTCACCGCAGTGGTTCAACACCGGGCTGCACTGGGCCTACGGCATCGATGGGCCGAGCCAGGGCCACTATTACGTCGACTATCAGAGCGGCAAGCTGACGCGCTCGAAGTCGTCCTACGAGCACCCGCAGCCGCACGCCTGCTTCATCCAGGGCATCTCCGATGACCTCGTCAACGAGGGCGGGATCATGGACCTGTGGGTGCGCGAGGCGCGCCTGTTCAAGTACGGCTCCGGCACCGGCACCAATTTCTCGCGCCTGCGCGGCGAAGGCGAAAAGCTTTCGGGCGGCGGCAAGTCGTCCGGCCTGATGAGCTTCCTCAAGATCGGCGACCGCGCGGCGGGCGCGATCAAGTCGGGCGGCACCACGCGTCGCGCCGCCAAGATGGTGATCGTCGATACGGACCATCCGGACATCGAGCAGTTCATCGACTGGAAGGTGAAGGAGGAGCAGAAGGTCGCGGCCCTCGTCACCGGCTCGAAGATCAATCAGAAGCACCTCAAGGCGGTGCTGAAAGCCTGCGTGAACTGCGAGGGCTCGGGCGACGACTGCTTCCAGCCCGAAAAGAACCCCGCGCTCAAGCGCGAGGTGAAGCTCGCGCGGCGCAATCACGTGGCCGACAACCTCATCAAGCGCGTAATCCAGTTCGCCAAGCAGGGCTACACCGACATCGATTTCCCGATCTACGACACCGATTGGGACTCGGAGGCCTATCTCACGGTCTCGGGGCAGAACTCGAACAATTCGGTGCGCGTCACCGATGAGTTCCTGAAAGCCGTCGAAGCGGATGGCGACTGGGACCTGACCTGGCGCAACCGCAAGGGCGTCGCCGAAACGAAAAAGGCGCGCGAGCTGTGGGAAAAGATCGGCTACGCGGCGTGGGCCTGCGCGGACCCCGGCCTGCAGTTCCACACCACCGTGAACGACTGGCACACCTGCCCGGCGTCGGGACCGATCCGCGCGTCCAATCCGTGCTCGGAATACATGTTCCTGGACGATACGGCGTGCAATCTCGCCTCGATCAATCTGCTCACGTTCCGCGATGCGCAGACGCGCGCCTTCGACATCGAGGGCTACGAGCACACCATCCGACTGTGGACCGTCGTGCTCGAAATCTCGGTGCTGATGGCGCAGTTTCCGTCAAAGCAGATCGCGCAGCTGTCGTACGAATACCGCACGCTCGGCCTCGGCTACGCCAATATCGGCGGGCTCTTGATGTCATCCGGCATTCCGTATGACTCGGACGCGGGCCGTGCGATCTGCGGCGCGCTGTCGTCGATCATGACCGGCATCTCTTACGCGACCTCTGCCGAGATGGCGCAGCAATTGGGCCCCTTCCCCGGCTACAAGAAGAACCGTGAGGCGATGCTGCGCGTGATGCGCAATCACCGCCGCGCCGCCTATGGCGAGAAGACCGGCTACGAGAAGGTCTCGCAGCCGCCGGTGCGGCTCGACCACGCGACCTGTCCTGATAGTGCGATGATCCAGCATGCCAAGTCCGCGTGGGACAAGGCGATCGCGTTGGGCGAGCAGCACGGCTACCGCAACGCGCAGGCCACTGTCATTGCGCCGACCGGCACGATCGGCCTGGTGATGGACTGCGACACCACCGGCATCGAGCCGGACTTCGCGCTGGTGAAGTTCAAGAAGCTCGCCGGCGGCGGCTACTTCAAGATCATCAACCGCGCGGTGCCGGAAGCGCTGCGGGTGCTCGGCTATTCGGAAGCCGATATCGCCGAGATCGAGGCCTACGCGCTCGGCCACGGCACGCTGTCGAATGCACCCGCGATCAACATCTCCACACTGCGCGCGAAAGGCTTCGACGACGAAGCCATCGCCAAGGTGGAAAAGGCGCTGCCGACCGCGTTCGACATCAAGTTCGCGTTCAACAAGTGGACGCTCGGCGAGGACCTGCTGCGCGACAAGCTCGGCGTCTCGGCCGAGGTGATCGCATCGCCCTCGTTCGACGTGCTCGCCCACATGGGCTTTTCCAAGCGCGAGATCGAGGCCGCGAACGTGCACGTGTGCGGCGCGATGACGGTGGAAGGCGCGCCGCACCTCAAGCCACAGCACTATCCGGTGTTCGACTGCGCCAACCCGTGCGGCCGCACCGGCAAGCGCTATCTCTCGGTCGAGAGCCACATCCGCATGATGGCGGCGGCGCAGCCGTTCATCTCGGGCGCGATCTCGAAAACCATCAACATGCCGAACGACGCCACGGTCGAGAACTGCAAGGAAGCCTATCTGCTCTCCTGGAAGCTCGGCCTCAAGGCCAACGCGCTCTACCGCGACGGCTCAAAGCTGTCGCAGCCGCTGCAGTCACAACTGATCGCCGACGAGGAGGAGGACGACGAGGGTGATGCCGTCTCGGCCTTCATCGAGAAGC
>JAXDOA010000155.1:0-3815 GCA_034669125.1 Hyphomicrobiales bacterium | reverse complement strand
AGACGCCCTCGCCGCCGTTACCGCGGTTACGCTTGATCACGCGCGGGCCAGCGGCGAGCCGCGCCGGTAATTCGGCGCGCATCGCCTCGGCGGTCCGATAGAGGGCCGTGTCGCAGCCCCAGCCCATCGTGCGGGTCGAATAGAGCACCTCCTTGGTGCCCATCTTGAGGGTCACATCGGGATGGGCGCTCACCCAAACGCCGCGCTCCGCGACCTCGCGCAGCAGCGCGTCGAGATTGGCGCGGTTTCGCCCCTCGTGAATCGGGTTGACCCAGACGAGCACGCCATCGTGCGTGGAAAGCTGCGCACGCACGGCGTCGAGGACGTCGTCCTCGTAGACCACCGGCTCCGCATCGACGCCGACATCGGCGAGCGCCGCGAAGATGGCCTTGAACCGGCTGCTCGCTGGCGTGACGCCACGGCGCGCTGCTTGGTCGCCCCGCGACAGGATGGCGATGCGCCCGAGGCAGGCTTTGGCTTGAGACATGGAAAACGGCTCCGCATTCATGATCGTGCTCTGGCCCGCGCGAGCGCGCGGACCGCGAGCAGGACTTGGACGGGGAGCCGTCTTTGGAGAGGCCGGGAGCCTGCGAAGCCCCGGCGCAAGAGACATAGACCCGGCACGGTGTTCGATCAAGGTTCGGGTTGGTCCCCACCTCGAAATCGCCTTGGCGGGGCTGACGGAGCGATCCAACCCTCGTGCGACATTCGCGGTTTCTCGCGCCCGGCGTCGATCGGCGATACCCCGATGTCGCGCAGCAAATGATCATCGAGGTCGCGCAGAACCCTCCGCCGGTTCGCTCGGGCGAACCAGCGATCGATCACTCCAAACAGGGTTCGCAGGGCGCTGGCCCATATCGAGACGCCGCCGCGCGGGGAGGAAGTTGAAGCAGCCTTGTCGTCGTTCATGCGCAATCCTCTCGACTGATCGAGTGTTGCGCAGAGCTTGGACGGCGAGCGTTTGATGGGGAGTCTGCACCCCCGTTTCCCGGCAGCGTCGAATGGGCTCAGTATGTCGCCGCGCGGCGCGTGCACAGGCCTACTCGAATAACTTGACCCGGCCGTTGATGGCTTTCCACGCGTAGTGGCCGCCGGCCATGTATCGCGCGTCAAATCCCGCCTTGCGCAGCGTCACGGCGGTCTCGCATCCGATATGGAATCCGTAGACGCAGAACGTAACGACCGGCTCGGTCTTTGAAAGTTCGCCGATCCAATCGTCCAGACGCTCGGGATCGCGCCAGACCGCTCCCTCCATCATGTCTTGCGCTCTCGCCGTATAATGCCTTGGACGCGTGTCGATGATCTGCACCTTGGCGCCGGAATCCAGCATTCCCCTGATTTCTTCGACAGTGATCGATGGCAGGTCACCGAACTGCTTTTGTTCAAGCCGTTTCGGTGGTTTGACTTCGGATGCATCCTGGTATCGCGCTTGCACCGCGGTCCAATCGATGTTGCGCATGAACGTCGCGATATAAGCGTTCGCGTTGGCGCCGAAATCAAGCTGATAGGCGTGCTCGTACATGTCGATGGCTAAAATCGGAATGCCGCCCGCGATGCTTTGACCGTGATCCGATGCGGTTTGGTTGATAAGCCGGCCATCACGCGGCACGTAGGTGAGCAGCACCCAGCCGGAGCTTCCCGACAGAGCCGTCGCCAAGGCAATAAATTCATGCCGCCAACGGTCGACCGAGCCAAAGTCGCGAGCTATCGCGCCACCAATGCTCTCAGGAAGTGTTCTTCCGTCCCCGCCGAGGCTCGCAAAATACAGCTCATGCAGGAGCGTAGAGTTGAGTTCGGTAAACTGGTCGCGCTTCAGACGGTTGATAACCTCGGCTGGCGCCGTGGCGTCAAGCGCTTCGAGTTCTTCTGTGATCCCGTTCAATCGATTGATGGCCTGGCCATAGATATGTTCGTAATGGCTCTCGATCAGGCGGGGTGAGATTCCGTTCAGCGTCCACGGCCGGCAGAATAACGGGGCAATATTGTATTGCATCGCAACAGGCTCCTCGATTGTATCAGCAGCACATAGGCCTTTGCGAGGTGCGCGGCGATCCTCTATTGTTCATCCATGGCTGATAAAAAACGCACAGAGGCCCTCGACTGGGAAGACCTTCGCTACTTCGTCGCGCTTGCGCGCTACGGGACGCTCTCGGCCACGGCACGCGGGCTACGAGTCAATCACGCCACCGTGGCACGTCGCGTCACGGGTCTTGAGACGCGGCTTGGACGCACGTTGTTCGACCGGCGCGCCGACGGTTACGCGCTCACGGTGGAGGGCAAAGCGGTGCTCGACGAGGCGCGCCCGATGGAGGAGGCCGCGCTATCCGTTGTGAACCGCCTGGATGCCGGCACGGACTTGAGCGGCATGGTCCGGCTGACCGTCGGACGCGTGCTGGCCGAGCGCTTTCTCATCGAGCGCCTCCGTGCGTTTCACGAACGTTACCCGGCAATCGATCTGGAGCTCGTTGGCGGTTCTCGGGTTGTGAGCCTGGCCAGACGTGAAGCAGACGTCGCGTTGCGTTTTGGGTCTCCCAAGGACAGCGAGCTTATTGCCCGGCGCGTGGCGAGGATCGCGTTCAGCCTCTACGCCTCACCCACCTATCGGGACAGGCTCAAAGCGGGGGATACGCCGGTGTTCGTGGGTTTCGACGAAGAGAGTGAGTTCGTTGCCGAGGCCGCATGGCTCACGCGCCGGTTCGGCGACCGGCGATTTTCATTTCGAACCCCAAGCCAGACGACCCAGGCCGCCGCGGCACGCGCCGGCTATGGCGTTGCGCTTCTCCCGCGCTTTGTTGCTGCGGATGATCGGGACCTCGTGCAAGTCATGCCTAAAGAACGCCCGCCCGAGCGCGACGTGTGGCTTCTCATCCGCCGCGACCTTCAGAGACTTCCGCGCGTGAGGGCGGTAGGCGATTATCTCGCCGAGGTGTTTCGCCGCGAACGAAGGCTCTTTGCAGGCGGCTAGAAGGATTTCTTGACGCGACAATTGTATAGCGCGCTGGTCTCGGTGTAGTCGGGCAGGCAAGATCGAGGATATTCTCGGCGACGTTTACCGGAACTTCGAGCGTTGTCGTGTCCTCGCCCAACACGGCCTTGCGCGGGAAGGACGATCCTGACGCCGGAAGGAAAAGGAGCAGCGATGAACCCGGCTGCGCCCGACCCCCCTGGCATCAAGCGGCAGGCCCCTGCGCCCGGCCGCGCGGCCTTCGCGTTCATCTTCGTCACCGTGCTGCTCGACATGCTGGCGCTCGGCATCATCATTCCGGTGCTGCCGCGCCTCGTGGTCGACTTCATGGGCGGCGACGCGCCGGGGGCGGCGGAAGTGCTCGGCCTTTTCGGCACCGCCTGGGCGCTGATGCAGTTTCTGTTCTCGCCGATGGTCGGTGCGCTGTCGGACCGCTTCGGTCGCCGGCCGGTCATCCTGATCTCGAACATCGGACTTGGGCTCGACTACATCCTGATGGCAGTCGCGCCGTCGCTGTGGTGGCTGTTCGTCGGGCGCGTCGTCTCCGGCGTCACGGCGGCGAGCATCTCGGCCGGCTACGCTTACGTGGCCGACGTGACGCCGGGCGAACAGCGCGCCGCGCGCTTCGGCATGCTCGGCGTTGCCTTCGGCGCGGGCTTCGTATTCGGGCCGGCGCTGGGCGGGCTCGCCGGCACCATCGATCCGCGGCTGCCGTTCTGGATCGCGGCGGTCTTGAGCCTGCTCAACGGCGCCTACGGGCTCTTCATCCTGCCGGAATCGCTGCCGCCTGAGCGGCGCGGGACGTTCTCGTGGGCGCGCGCAAATCCGTTGGGTTCGCTCACGCTGTTGC
>JAXDOA010000154.1:0-2938 GCA_034669125.1 Hyphomicrobiales bacterium | reverse complement strand
CTTGCGCCGCAAAGCCGAGTGTCAGCAGCAATGGCAGGGCGAGCAGGCCGGCGCGTGATGCAAAGTTCATGACGACCTCTCTTGAGCGCTGCCTCGGCGGCGCTGCCTTGCGGGTTACCTTCTGCTTCTGCTTGTCTCCAACATTGCAAATGAAAGTACGGACGCATCGTCATCCCAGCAATCACGCGTAGGTAGGTCGGAGTCATCCATTGGTTTAGATTAGGCCGACGATAACGGGCCCGTGATGCAAAACGGCCGGCACAAGGCCGGCCGTTTCGGGCTGAGAATCGGCGGGAAGGGAATCGGTAGGCAATTTCGGTGGAATTGCCGCAATTACCCGCTTACGCAGGAATGCGCCGAAGGATCGTTATTTCTTCGGTAATTGCAGGAGTTCATCGAGCTGCGCCTGACCGAGCGCCGCCGGAATGTATTTGAACGCGATCGCGTCCTGCATCAGTTCGGGCATGCCCTTCACGTCATCGAGTTGCAGCATGGACTTCGGATAGAACTCGTCACGCACCTTTTGCGCCGTCGCGGGCGGGATCGAGGCATATTTTGCGAACGCCTCGATGGCTTGGCGGTCGGAATACATCCACTCGATGACTTCACGATAGGCCTTGATGAAGCGGTCGTAGACCTCGCGACGTTTCGTGAGATCGGTTGCATTCGCGATGATCAGCCGGACGGTCTGATTGCGCACGCTGGGCAGGTCGTTGGCGAGCGCGATCAGCCGCGCGCGCCCCTCGGCGAGCGCATCGAGTCCGAACGGTGGCGTGGAAAAGCCGATATCCACCTGGCCGGACATCACCGACGTGAACGTCGCCGGCACGTTGCCGGTGGCGGTGAGCTTCGCCTGGAAGCCATACTCTTTCATGAAGCGCAGCGCCGTGATGTGGGTCCCCGAGCCCGCGGTCGAATAGGCAAGCGTCATGTCGGGCTTCACGCCCTTGAAGTCTTTCTGCACGGCTGAGTCGGCCTTCACGAAATAGTACTCGGCTGTGCCGGTTGCTTCGCCCGCGATGATGCGGACTGGCGCGCCCTTCGCGAAGGCACCGAGTACGCCGAGCGTGCCGGGCGACACGCCGATGTCGGCCGAACCGGAGATCACCGCCTGCTGCGTCTCGCCGCCGCCCGAGGTGTAGAACACCTGCAATTCGAGGCCGTGCTTCGCGAAAAGGCCGAATTGCATTCCGATTTCGGCGAAGGACGAATCCCACAGGCCGCGCTGACCGATCGCCAGCTTGAGCTGATCGGCGGCGAATGTTTGCTGCGAGGCGAACGTTGTGAGCACGGTCGCAACAGCAAGCATCTTCCTCATCGCATCCTCCCGGTCTGTTACGCAGTGCCCCAGACGTCCTGCGCCAAATCTACCACCAGCCGCAGCTTCCCCTCCTGCATGTCGGGCGGAAGCGGGTTGCCCGCTTCGGTCGAAGCGAAGCCGCATTGTGGGCTGACCGCGAGGCGATCGAGCGGGACGAGGCGGCTCGCCTCGTCGATCCGGCGCTGGAGTTCGGATTTGTCCTCAAGGACGTTCATCTTGGTCGACACGAGGCCAAGCACGATGGACTTTTCCTTCGGCACGAAGCGCAGCGGCGCGAAGTCGCCGGCGCGCGGGGAATCGTATTCGAGAAAGAAGAAGCCGATATCGAGCCGGTTGAACAGCTTCTCGGCGACCGCCTCGTAGCTGCCCTCGGCGTGCCACTGTCCGCCGCGATTGCCACGGCACAGGTGCATGCCGATGCTCATCCCCGGCAGGCCGGCGAGCACGCGATTGGTCATGCCGATGTAACGGTCGATCAGCGCATCCGGCTCGTCGCCGCGTGCCCGCAAGGTCGCTTGCACGGCGGCGTCGCCGAACTTCGCGAAAGCGGTCTCGTCGATCTGCACGTAAGTACAGCCGGCCTCGCTAAGCGAACGCAACTCGCTGCGGAACGCCGCAACGATGTCGTCCCAAAATTCGTCCGTGTCACGGTACGCCTGCGCCGTTACGGCCGCGTCGCCGCCGCGGAAATGCAGCGCGCAGGGACCCGGAATGGTGATCTTGGGCAGCGCGTTGGTGCGAGTTTTCAGAAATGCGAAATCCGCCGCATGAATTGGGCCGTTCCACGCGATGCGGCTCTTGATCGACGCTGTCGGTTGCGCGCCGCGCCCGCCGGCCGCGTCCTGAGCCGGCGCCTCGAACGCGATGTCGCCAAGCTGGCGATAGAAATAGGAGTGATACGAAGCACGGCGGAATTCGCCATCGGTCGCGAGCCGCAGGCCGACACGCTCCTGCAACCGCACCGCATCGTCGATCGCACGGTCTTCTGCCGCCGTCAGCGCCGCCTGATCGATCTCGCCACGAACAAAGCTTCCGCGCAGGTCGAGCAATTCCTTCGGCCGCAGCAGGCTTCCGATATGCTCGGCGCGAAAGGGTGGGGTCAAATCTGCCGCCCCGCCTCTTTCCAGTAAGGATCGCGCAGGCGCCGCTTGAAGATCTTGCCGGATTCCTCGCGCGGCAGCGCGTCGGAAAATTCGATCACGCGCGGCACCTTGTAGTCGGCGATGCGTTCTTTCAGAAACTTGCGCACGGCGTCGCGCTCGATGGCCGCGCCATTGTGCGGCTGGACATGGGCGGCGACCGCCTCGCCGAACTCGGCGTCCGGAATGCCGAACACCGCGCAGTCCGCGACATCCGGCATGGTGATCAGCACCGCCTCGATCTCGGCCGGATAGATGTTGACCCCACCAGAGATCACCATGTCGGACTTGCGGTCGCAGATGTAGAGGTAGCCCTCGCGGTCGAAATAGCCGACGTCGCCGACCGCCACGAGCCCGTCGCGGTCGATCGCTTTGCGATCCTCCGGGCGGTTGATGTAGGTGAAATCCGGATAGGCCGCCTGGCGGCAATAGATCAGCCCGGGCTCATAGGGCGGCAGCACCTCGCCGTCATCGTTCA
>JAXDOA010000153.1:0-15891 GCA_034669125.1 Hyphomicrobiales bacterium | reverse complement strand
GAGCGCCGCTTCCGACGCCGCGATGCGCTCGGCGGGCGAGCGAGCGCGCCCGGCGCTGCCGGGCTCGAGTGGGGTATCGGCCGGAAGATCGGGATCGATCGGCGGGCGCTCGGTCCGCTGCACGTGCATGAACGGCGTCGGACGCAGCGCTGGGACGGAAGACTCGTAGGCGGGCTCGGGCGCAATCGCCGCGACCGGTTCGGGTACGCGCACGTCGGGGGCGATCGCTGCGGGCTCGCGCGGCGGCACAGGTTGCGGCGCAGACTGCGGCACGTAAGCGGACTGCGGCGCCGCTTGGGCATCGGTTTCGACCATCGCGAGCCGCTCGACCAGACGCTCGAGCGTGTCGTGCACGGCTTCGAGCGTTTCGTGCGTGCGCTGCTCGCTGTCGGCGAGGTCGCGCTTGAGCGCGATCACCTCCGCGTCGGTCCGCGGCACGGCCTCGGCCATGTCGGCCGCGATCCTGCGCGCGACGCGCTCGGCTGTTGCGGCAGATTCCTCGCGCGCCTCGCGCACCTGCACCGTGAGCTGCTGGATGCCGCGTTCGATCGCGCTGAGATCGCCGAACTTCTGGTCGGCTACCTCAATCTTGTCGGCGATGCCGGCGATCTGCCGCTCCAGATGTTCGAACGCCACCTGGTCGCGCGCAAATCCGTCGGAGTGGTTCAGCTTGTCGGTCAGTGTCCTGACCAGCGATTCCAGATTGCTCGGCAGCGGCCCGATCTGCTCCACGCGGGTGTCGAGCGCTTGGGTGAGTTCATTGACGCGCTGCGCGAGTGAGTCGAGGCCGGTCGCGCCGGTGCGCTCGGCGATGTGGTCGATGCGCGCGCTCAGCGCCTGCACGTCGCCGGCCAGCGAGGCGACGCCTTCGGCCGACGCGACACCCGCGGAGAGTTCGCGCAGCTCGTTGATCGCCGCTTCGAGATAGCGCAGCGTTTCGGGGTCGGGCGAGCCGACCGCGAGGCTGTCCATCTTGTGCGACAGCTCCGATACGCGCGCGTCGAAGCCCGCAAGGCCTTCGGCCGGCGTCATCGCGTTCAGACGCTCGTGGATTTCCGCGAGGTTGCGCTCGATGGCCTCCAGCGCCGAAGGGTCGGCGCCACGCCCGTAGCCGTGGTCGATCCGCTCGGCAAGTGCCTGCACGTCGCCCTGCAGGCTTTCCAGCGAGCGGCGCGGCAGCGCCTCGTGAATGGCGCGCGCGATATCGGAAAGGTCCGTGCGCAATGCCGCGATCGCATCCTCGACACCGGACGGGCGCCGCAAGGTTTCGATCTGCTCGGTGATGTGGTGAAGCTGGCGTTCCAGGCTGGCGAAATCCGCATTCGCGGCGGTGGCCGCCGCCTGCTGTATTTCGGATGCCGCCGGCGCGCTGTCGAGCGCGTGCTGGCGCGCCGCGATCTCGGCGATCGCCTGGTCGATTCCAAAATCGAGGGATTGCGGCGCGATCGGCGGCGCGGCCTCGGGTGCGGAACGGTTCGCGGGGGCCGGGCGTCCGGCGGTCAATTGCTCGAGGCGGTCATTGAGCTTGGCGACCGTGTCCTCAAGGCGTGCGCCGCGCACCGACGATGCGCCGGCTGCAACCTCCTCACCGGAGCGGGTGAAGCGCTGCGACAACTCTCCGAGACGCGCGCCGAGCGACCCGGTTTGACCCTGCGGCTTTGCGGCGCCGGCGGAAGGCGAATTCCCGAACGTCGTTTTCAGCCATTCGTCGATCGACATCCCGGCGCGAGCGGCGGCTTCGCGCGCCGCCTGGTAGAGTTCCGGGCTCAAACCACGTTCATTCCACGATGCGCCTGGCGTCATTGCTTAACCCGCAGCCTTTGGTCGGAGGAGCAGGGACCGCCCTCCGGGAGAACGGACGCTCGTTAACGGGAAACGGACGGCGCGCGCGGTCCTGCGTCCTCAGACGTGACTTTTCCGCGTTACGGTAAATAAGCCGTTAAGGTTCGTGGCTTTGCGGTTCCGGGCCGGGTGGATCTGCCGGCGGCGGACAGGATGGTATTTCGGTATTTGGAGAGATGCCCGGTTTGGTTGTATAATGACGAATGTAGTGAGTCCTGTGCAAAACCGCACATCAGATTACCGTTATGTAGGGTCTAGTAACGTCAACAGGCTCGCTTTTACGCGTTAGTCATACTATCTGCGCGCTAACTCACCCCGAGGGGCCGTAACTTACGAAGACGACAGGTTAGAAATGGACGATTCCCGCGACATGGAGAGTTCGGCTGCGCATGTTTGGGCCGCCGAGTCCTCCCAAGACGACACCTCAACCGGAAAGACTGCGTTCACGATTGGCGAATTATCTCGCGAGTTTGGCGTCACGTTGCGTGCGCTGCGCTTCTACGAGAACAAGGGTTTGATCTCGCCACAGCGCGACGGGCTCAGCCGCCTGTATTCGCAAGGCGACCGCACCCGTCTCGCACTGATTCTCAAGGGCAAGAAGCTCGGCTTTACGCTAGGCGAGATCAGCCAGATGATCGCCGTCGAGGAAGGCGAGGCTGATACCAACGCCCTGACGCTGAGCCGCGAAAAGTGCCTGGAGCAGATCGAGCTGCTGAAGAAGCAAAAAGCCGAGATCGAGGAAGGGCTTAACGAGCTTTCTCGGATCTACTCGTCGCTCACCGGCAAGATCGCCGAGAAGGATCGCCGCGCCGGCTGATCGCGGCTACAATCCTAGCAAAATCAACAGGATCGGCGGCGCCGCGCGCGCCGCCGTTTTCATCTTGCTGCTGGCCTTTCGCGATCATGAAAATTTTGCGAGAAATGCACTTTACGTTTACGTAAACTAGATGTATGTGTTTGGTTATCCCTCGAATGCCCCCGGGAGCTGACGTGACCGAGTTGGACAGCACCGATCACCAGATTTCCGATCTGGTCCCCGGCTTCGACACCGCGACACCCGAGCGCGACGTCTTCACCATCCGCGATCTCGCCAAGGAGTTCTCCATCTCGGCGCGGACGCTGCGCTTCTACGAGGAGAAGGGCCTGCTTGATCCGACACGGCGCGGCGAGCAGCGGCTCTACACCCGGCGCGACCGAGCGCGGCTCGCCTACGTGCTCGCCGGCAAGACGGTCGGCTTCTCGCTCGAGGAAGTGCGCGAGATGCTCGATCTCTACGATCTCGGCGACGGCGGGGTCACCCAGCTCAAGGTCGCGCTCGCGAAATTCGGCGAGCGCATCGAGCGGCTCGAACGGCAGAAAAACGATATCGATCGCGTCGTCGCCGAACTGACGCGCGCGAGTGATGTCATGAAGGCGAAGCTCGCGGCTCGCGGGCGCGCGGTGGAATAGACGAACCAGATTCCGAGGAGACGAACATGCCGACCTACAAGGCGCCCGTTGAAGACGTGAAGTTCCTGCTCAACGACGTGTTTCACATGGAGCGCTACGGCAACATGCCGGGTTTCGCCGACGCGACGCCCGACACACTCGCGGCGGTCCTGGAAGAGGCGGGAAAGCTCGCCGAGGAAGTCGTGCAGCCGCTCAATCGCGTCGGCGACCTCGAAGGCTGCAAGCGCCACGACGACGGCAGCGTCACCACGCCGACCGGCTTTAAGGACGCCTACAAGCTCTACGCCGAAGGCGGCTGGATGGGCGTCTCGGTACCGCCGGAATACGGCGGGCAGGGCCTTCCCGGCACCTACACGGTGATGATCAACGAGTTGCTCGGCGGCGCCAACATCGCATTCTCGATGTATCCGGGGCTGACGCAGGGCGCGATCGCCGCGCTGCTGCATCACGCGTCGGACGAGATCAAAACGAAGTATCTGCCGAATATGACGTCCGGCAAATGGACTGGCACCATGAACCTGACCGAGCCGCATTGCGGCACGGACCTCGGGCTCTGCCGCTCCAAGGCGGTGAAGCAGGGCGACGGCAGCTACAAGATTTCCGGCACCAAGATCTTTATTTCATCGGGCGAGCACGATCTCACCGAGAACATCATCCATCTGGTACTCGCACGCACCGAAGGCGCACCTGCCGGCATCAAGGGCCTCACGCTGTTCATCGTGCCGAAGTTCATGGTGAAGGACGACGGATCGCTTGGGAGCCGCAATGGCGTGATGTGCGGCTCGATCGAGCACAAGATGGGCATCCACGGCAATTCGACCGCGGTGCTCAATTATGACGACGCGATCGGCTGGATCGTCGGCGAAGAGAACCGCGGCATCAACGCGATGTTCACGATGATGAACGAGGCGCGGCTCGGTGTCGCCGTGCAAGGCCTCGCAATCTCGGAAGTCGCCTACCAGAACGCCGCCACCTATGCGAAGGATCGCCTGCAGGGCCGCTCGATCTCAGGCGTGAAGGCGCCCGACAAGCCGGCCGATCCGATCATCGTGCATCCGGACGTGCGGCGCATGCTGATGACGATCCGCGCGCTGAACGAGGCGTCGCGCGCGCTCGTCCTGTGGACCGCGCTGAAGGCCGATATCGCGCGCCGCTCCGATGACCAGAAGGCGCGTCAGGCGGCGGACGACCACATGGGTCTGTTGACGCCGGTGCTCAAGGGCGTACTGACAGACAACGGCCTCTCGAACACCGTGCTGGCGCAGCAGATTTATGGCGGCCACGGCTACATCGCCGAGCACGGCATGGAGCAGTTCGTGCGCGATGCGCGCATCATGATGATCTACGAAGGCGCGAACGGCATCCAGGCGCTTGACCTCGTTGGCCGCAAGCTCGGCCGCGACGGGGGCCGCGCGATCACGGCGTTCTTCGGCGAGGTTTCTGCGTTTGTGAAGGAGCATTCCGCCGACGAAGCGATGAAGCCGTATGTCGGGCCGCTTGGTGAGGCACTCGGAACGCTGCAGCAGGCCACAATGTGGTTCATGCAGAATGCGCCGAAGAAGCCCGACAACGCCGGCGCCGGCTCGACCGACTACATGCACCTCTTCGGGCTGGTCGCGCTCGCCTACATGTGGGCGCAGATGGCGAAAGCCGCGAACGAGAAGCTGAAGGCCGGCGCCAACGGCTCGGAAGAGCGCATGAAGGCGAAACTCGTGACCGGCAAGTTCTTCATGGAGCGCGTGCTGCCCGAGACGGCCGCGCATCTCAAGCGCATCCAGACCGGCGCCGATACCATGATGGCGCTGCCCGCGGAGGCGTTTTGACTTTCGCGATGCTCTCTCACTCCCTCCCCCCTTGTGGGGAGGGTGGGGAGGGGGCCGTGCAGCAGGCTCACGTTTCGAGATTGGCAGACCCCACCCCTAACCCCTCCCCACAAGCGGGAGGGGAACAGACCGAGCAAGTGGCGCAATGGCTGACTCAACAAACTTGACCGGCGGCTGCCAGTGCGGCGCGGTGCGCTACGAGTGGGTCGAGAAGCCGGCCTATTCGAGCGTGTGCTATTGCCGCATGTGCCAGAAAGCGTCCGGCCAGCCATTCATGGGTCTGACCGGCGGCAGACAAGAGCACCTGAAGTGGACGCGCGGCGCGCCTTCCTTCTTCCGCTCGTCGAACATGGCGCAGCGCGGGTTCTGCAAGGATTGCGGCACGCCGCTCACCTACGCGTTCAACGGCAATGGCCGCATCAGCGTGACGATCAACAGTCTCGATGACCCGGAAGCGATGCCGCCGAGCAAGCAGTACGGCACTGAAGGCGAAGTTTCGTGGCTCAAGGACATCCATGATCTGCCGGCGCAACGCACCGACGAATGGATGAAGAAAGACACGACCGACAAAATGGTCAACAATCAGAAGAGCGAATAGCGAATGGAGAGTGGCGGATAGAGCAACTGCTTCACTATTCGCTACTCGCCACTCACTATTCGCCTCCAAGGAAACGCCGATGGAAGCCCTTCAAGTCCCGCGTCCCGCATGGATGACCGAAGACCTCGTGCTGCTCGAGGAGCAGGCGAAGCGTTTTCTCGCCGCCGAACTCGTCCCGCATGTCGAGAAGTGGACGGAAGCCGGCATCATGGAGCGTTCGGCCTGGGACAAGCTCGGGCAGGCGGGTCTCCTGTGCGCCAGCATGCCGGAGGAATACGGCGGCGCGGGCGGCAGCTTCGCGCATGAGACCGTGATCAACCGCGCGATCGCGCATGCGGGTCTCGACAGTATCGGCGCACCGCTGCATTCCGGCATCGTCGCGCCCTACATCCTCAATTACGGCACCGAGGAGCAGAAGAAGAAGTGGCTGCCCAAGCTCGCAAGCGGCGAGATGATCGGCGCGATCGCGATGAGCGAGCCCGGCACCGGCTCCGACCTGCAGGGCGTGCGCACCACGGCGAAAAAATCCGGCAACGGCTATGTGCTCAACGGCTCCAAGACCTTCATCACCAACGGACAGCACGCGAACCTGATCATCGTGGTGGCCAAGACCGATCCGGCCAAGGGCGCCAAAGGCACCTCGCTGATGATGGTTGAGACTGACGATGCGCAGGGCTTCCGCCGCGGCCGCAAGCTCGCCAAGCTCGGGCTCGACTGGGCGGATACATCCGAGTTGTTCTTCGAGGACGTGAAACTGCCGGCCGAAGGCCTGCTCGGCACCGAAGAGGGCCAGGGCTTCGTCCAGCTGATGCGCGACCTGCCGCAGGAGCGGCTGATCGTCTGCACCGCCGCGATCGGCATGATCGAGCGCGCGCTGCGGCTGACCATCGATTATGTGAAGGAACGCAAGGCGTTCGGCAAGGCGATCATCGAATTCCAGAACACCCAGTTCGAGCTCGCCGAGTGCAAGAGCGAGGCGACCATAGGGCGCGTCTTCCACGACCATTGCGTGGAGCGCCACTTGCGCCACGAACTCGACACCGTCACGGCCTCGATGGCGAAATACTGGCTCACCGACCTGCAGAACAAGATCGTCGACCGCTGCCTTCAACTGTACGGCGGCTATGGCTATATGGACGAATATCCAATCTCGCGCATGTACCGCGACGCCCGCGTGCAGCGCATCTACGCCGGCACCAACGAGATCATGAAGCTGCTGATCGCGAGGAGTTTGTAAATTACACCTGTCATCCCGGCCAAGCCCGCGTAAGCGGGCGCGAGCCGGGACCCATACACCCCATGTGGTTCGTGGATCCCGGGTCTCGCTTCGCTCGCCCGGGATGACAACAAAGATGGAGGAATACAATGACCGATGCATTCATCTACGACGCCGTGCGCACGCCGCGCGGAAAGGGCAAGTCCGACGGCTCGCTGCATGAGGTGACCGCGCTCAATCTCGCCACGCAGGCGCTCGGAGCGATCAAGGATCGCAACAAGCTCGACACAACCCTCGTCGATGACGTGGTGCTCGGCTGCGTCGATCCGGTCGGCGAGGCGGGCGGCGACATCGCGCGCGCAGCGGCGCTGACCGCCGGCTACGGCAACACGGTCGCGGGCGTGCAGATCAACCGCTTCTGCGCCTCCGGCCTCGACGCCATCAACTTCGCCTCCGCGCAGGTGATGTCCGGCCAGCACGACATGACCATCGGCGGCGGCGTCGAGTCGATGAGCCGCGTCGGCATGGGCGCCAGCGGTGGCGCGTGGCCGATGGACCCGGCGATCGCGATCCCGACGTATTTCCTGCCGCAGGGCATTTCGGCCGACGTGATCGCGACGAAGTACGGCTTCTCGCGCGACGACGTCGACGCCTATGCGGTCGAGAGCCAGAAGCGCTCCAAGGCGTCGTGGGATGCCGGCAACTTCAAGAACTCCGTGATCGCGGTGAAGGACATCAGCGGCATCACCATCCTCGACAAGGACGAGCACATGCGGCCGACCACGACGATGCAGTCGCTCGGCCAGTTGCAGCCCTCGTTCGTGCAGATGGGCGAGATGTACGGCTTCGACGCGGTCGCGATGCAGGCCTATCCCGAATTGGAAGCCGTGACGCACGTGCATCACGCCGGCAATTCGTCCGGCATCGTCGACGGCGCGGCCGCCGTGCTGATCGGCAACAAGGAGGCGGGCGGGAAGATCGGCAAGAAGCCGCGCGCGCGCATCCGGGCGTTCGCCAACATCGGCTCGGAGCCCGCCATCATGCTCACCGGCCCGATCGACGTGACGCTCAAGGTGCTCAAGAAAGCCGGCATGAAGGTCGAGGACATCGATCTGTTCGAGCTGAACGAGGCGTTCGCCTCGGTCGTGCTGCGTTACATGCAGGCGCTGAACATTCCGCACGACAAGATCAACGTCGCGGGCGGCGCGATCGCGATGGGCCACCCGCTCGGCGCGACCGGCGCGATGATCTTCGGCACCGTGCTCGACGAACTGGAGCGGCGCAATCTGTCCACCGCGCTGGTGACGCTGTGCATCGGGGCGGGGATGGGCACGGCGACGATTATTGAACGCGTCTGAGGCGCGTTCGATGCCGAAGATTGACATTGCTACGCTGCAAACCCGCGTCGGCTCGCCGAACTATCCGCCGGCGTTCAAACCCGCTTGCGCGGGGCGTCACAAGACCGCGCTCGGCAACGCGGTCGGGCTCTCGCAGTTCGGCGTGAACCTGGCGAAGCTGGAGCCGGGCGCCGCGACCTCGATCCGTCACTGGCACGAGCAGGAGGACGAGTTCGTCTACATTCTGCAAGGCGAGTGCGTGCTGATCGAGGACGATGGCGAGGTGACGCTGAAAGCCGGCGACTGCGCGGGCTGGAAGGCGAACGTACCGAACGGCCACTGCATCGTGAACCGTTCGAACGCCGACGTGCTGCTGCTCGAAGTCGGAACGCGCGCGCCGAGCGAGCGCTCGCACTACCCGGGTTCCGATCTGAAATTCGAACGCGATGGCACCGCCATCCGCGTCCTGCATCTCAACGGCGAGCCCTACTAGGCCGCACAGTTTTTCAAAGGAGATATCGAAATGGCCAATTTCAAGCTTGACGCGGATGCCGACGGCATCGCGCTCATCACATGGGACATGCCTGGCAAGTCGATGAACGTCATCGATGTCTCAGTCATGGAGGAACTTGAAGCGGTCGTCGAAAGGGTTTCGACCGATGCCGCCATCAAGGGCGCTGTGATCACGTCCGGCAAGGACACGTTCGGCGGCGGCGCCGACCTCACGATGCTGGAAATGCAGCGCAGCGATTACGAGACCACGTTCAAGTCAAAGGGCGAGGAAGCCGCAGTCGCGATGGTGTTCGAGCGCAGCCGCAGGCTGTCGCAGATTTATCGCAAGCTTGAAACCAGCGGCAAGCCGTGGGTTGCGGCGCTCAACGGCACCGCGATGGGCGGCTGCTTCGAGCTGGCGCTCGCCTGCCATCACCGCATCGCGGCCGACAATCCGAAGACGCGGCTCGGCCTGCCCGAGATCAAGGTGGGACTGTTCCCCGGCGCCGGCGGCACGCAGCGCATCACACGCATGATGGCGACCGCGGACGCGCTCCAATTCCTGCTCAAGGGCGACCAGATCCGGCTCGATCGCGCCAAGACGTCGAAGCTGGTCGACAACATCGTGCCGGCCGCCGACCTCGTGAGCGCGGCGAAAACCTGGATCAAGACTTCACCGAAGTCGAAGCAGCCGTGGGATGTCGACGGCTTCAAGCTGCCCGGCGGCCCGGTGTGGTCGAAGATGGGCATGATGACGTTCCCGGCCGCGAACGCGCTCTATCGCAAGGAGACGCAAGACAATTACCCGGCCGCGCGCGCGATCATGAGCTGCGTCTACGAAGGCCTGCAGGTGCCGTTCGACACGGCGCTGCGCATCGAGTCGCGCTATTTCGCGAAAATCGTGCGCTCGCCCGAAGCCGCCGCGATGATCCGCTCGCTGTTCGTCTCGATGCAGGAGCTCAACAAGGGCGCGCGCCGCCCGGCGAACATTGCGCCGACGACGCTGAAGAAGATCGGCGTGCTCGGCGCCGGCCTGATGGGCGCGGGCATCGCCTACGTCTCGGCGCAGGCCGGGCTCGACGTGGTGCTGATCGACCGCGACCAGGACGCCGCCGACAAGGGCAAGGCCTATTCGGCGAACATTATGGCGGGGCAGATCAAGCGCGGCCGCGCCAAACAGGCCGATGCCGACGCGCTGCTCGCACGCATCACGCCGACGCCGGATTACAATGCGCTCAAGGGCGTCGACATGATCATCGAAGCGGTGTTCGAAGACCGCAAGGTGAAGGCCGAGGCGACCGCCAAGGCGCAGGCCGTCGTCGGCGACAAAGTGGTGTTCGGCTCCAACACCTCGACCTTGCCGATCACCTCGCTCGCCGAGCAGTCGAAAGACCCGAAGAATTTCATCGGCGTGCATTTCTTCTCGCCGGTCGACAAGATGATGCTGGTCGAGATCATCATGGGCGAGAAGACGGAAGATCCCGCGCTCGCGGTCGCGCTCGATTACGTGCGCACGATCCGCAAGACGCCGATCGTGGTGAACGACTCACGCGGCTTCTACACCTCGCGCGTGGTCGGCACCTACATCCGCGAAGGCCACCTGATGCTGACCGAAGGCGTGCCCGCCGCGATGATCGAGAATGTCGGGCGCATGGCCGGCATGCCGGTGGGGCCGTTGTCGCTCAACGACGAGGTGGCGGTCGATCTCGCGTGGAAGATTTTGAAGGCCACCGAAGCCGACGGCGAGAAGGTTGACCAGAAGCAGAAGGGCCTGCTGGAGGAGATGGTCGATAAGCGTGGCCGCTACGGGCGCAAGAACCAGAAGGGCTTTTACGACTATCCGGCGACCGGCCCGAAGCGCCTGTGGCCGGGATTGGCCGAATTGCAGAAGACCAAGCTCGATCCCGACACGCTCGACGTGGCCGAGCTCAAAGCCCGCCTGCTCGCGATCCAGGCGTTGGAAACGGCGCGCTGCTTCGAGGAAGGCGTGCTCACCGACGTGCGCGAGGCCGATGTCGGCTCCATCCTCGGCTTCGGCTACGCGCCCTATTCGGGCGGCACGCTGTCCTACATCGACATGATGGGCACGAAGGCGTTCGTCGCGTTGTGCGAAAGGCTCGCGCAGAAATATGGCGAGCGCTTCAAGCCGAACAAGCTGCTCATCGAGATGGCCGCCAAGGGCGAGAGCTTCTACGCACGGTTTGCCCCGAAGCGGCAGAAGCAGGCGGCCTAGCGCCCTTCCGCTCATGCCCGCGAAAGCGGGCATCCAGCGCTTGATGCAGAACTGGGTCCCCGCTTTCGCGGGGACGAGCGGCTTGTTGTGCCGGCGCCGCTCGCAATATCCTCCGTCCCTAAGAAACCAACCGGGACGGAACTCCGCATGAACATCCGCACGGCCGATTTTATCGTCATCGGTGCAGGCTCGGCCGGCGCCGCGCTCGCCAACCGGCTGACCGAGGACGGCCACCATCAGGTGCTGCTGCTGGAAGCGGGCGGCGAGACGCATCCGCTCTCGCGCGTGCCGGTCAGCTTCGCGCGCTTCATCAATCGTCCCGGCGTCAACTGGCTCTACGAGTCCGAACCCGAGCCGGCGACCGGCGGCCGCAACATCCCGGTGCCGCGCGGAAAAATGCTCGGCGGCTCGAGCGCGATCAACGGCATGGTGTGGGTGCGCGGCCAGCCGCAGGACTACGATCACTGGGCGCAGCTTGGCAACCGCGGTTGGAGCTGGCACGACGTTCTGCCGGTGTTTCGCGGCATCGAGAGCTACTCGCGCGGCGCGGAAGAATTGCGCGGCCGCGGCGGCCCGCTGAAGGTCACCGACATCGACGAGAGCGGCCCGCTTTACGACAGCCTGATCGAAGCCGCGCAAAGCATCGGCATTCCGCACAATCCTGACTACAACGGCGAGACGCAGGAGGGCATCGCGATGACGCAATGCTCGATCAGCGGTGGTTTCCGCATGAGCACCGCGAAGGTCTATCTCGATCCGGCGCGCGCGCGCCGAAACTTCCGGGTCGAGACCGGCGCGCATGCGCAATCGCTGTTGTTCGAGGGCGCGCGCTGCGTCGGCGTGCGCTACACCATGAAGGGCGAGACGTACGAAGCGCGCGCCGCCCGCGAGGTGATCGTGTCGGCCGGCTCGATCGCCTCGCCGCAACTGCTCGAACTCTCCGGCGTCGGGCAGGCGGAGCGCCTGAAGGGCCTCGGCATAGCGGTGACACACGATCTCCCGGGCGTCGGCGAAAACCTGCGCGATCACTGGTCGCCGCGCATGAAGTGGCGCGTCGGCCGTCATGGTTTGACCTTCAACGAGCGCGCACGCGGCTTGCGCGGGCTGGGGCAGGGGCTCCTCTACATCACCAGACGCAAGGGGTTTCTCAGCCATCCGGCGTCGCCGATGCGCGCCTTCATCAAGAGCCGCGAAGGCCTCGACTCACCGGACGCCATGCTGGCGATCCAGCCGATGCTCGTCACGCCGGAGGTGAAGATCGCCAAGGAGGCGGGCATCACGATCATCGCGCACCAGATGCGCCCCGAGAGCAAGGGCTCGATCCACATCAAGACCGCCGATGCGGCGAAGCCGCCGGCGATCCGGTTCAATTTCCTGAGCGAGAGCATCGATCGCGAATGCCTCATCTCCACGATGCGCATCACGCGGCGGCTGATGGAGGCGCCCGCCATGGCGTGGATCGAGCCCGAGGAATTCGGCCCCGGACCGCAGGCGCAGTCCGACGACGAGCTGATCGACTATTGCACGCGCACCGCGGAGACGACCTATCACCCGGTCGGCACCTGCCGAATGGGGAGCGATCCGAACGCCGTGGTCGACGACCAGTTGCGCGTGCGCGGGATTGCGGGCCTGCGTGTCGCCGACGCTTCGATCATGCCGACGCTGACCTCGGGCAACACCAATGCGCCGAGCATCATGATCGGCGAGAAGTGCGCCAGGATGGTGCTGGCGGGGGCGTAAATGAAAAGCCCGGCCGTTTCGGCCGGGCTCCCTGCATTCGCTGCGCTCAGCTCAGCACTTGTACCCCTTCTTCTTGTCCGAACTCGTGTAGGTACACGGCTTCTTCTGAGCGGATGCCTGGCTGACGGCCGCGATCTGAACGATCAGACTGGCGGTGACGGTGATGGCACAAGCCAATGCGAATTTGCGGATCATCTCAAGAGCCCCTCGGGTTGAATGCTTCGAATCGAAGCGGACCGATGGTTGGCGGCAAGGGGTGAACCAACGATTGATGCCCCTTGCGGAACAAACATCCCGCTCCCTACTTCCTCTCCTATGAGCCGTGCATTCGTCAAGGAACCGGACGGCGGTGAGGCCTTCGAAGACCTCCCCGATCGGCCGATATCGGAGCATCCCAATCTGGTGACGCCGGAAGGCCTCGCTCAGATTGAGGACACGCTCGCGCGCCTGCATGAGGAGCACGGGCGTGCGCAGGTTGCCGCCGACCGCGCGGCGCTCGCGCATGCGGCGCGCGACCTGCGCTACTGGACGGCGCGGCGCTCCACCGCGCAGGTGGTGCCCGCGCCCGAACAGACCGATACCGTGCAGTTCGGCTCGACCGTCACGATCGAGCGCGACGAGGGCCGCCGCCAGACCTGGCGCATCGTCGGCGAGGACGAGGCCGAGCCGAACGAGGGCACGCTCTCGTACGTGTCGCCGGTCGCACGCGCGCTGATGAACAAACAGGTCGGCGACGTGGTGCAGGCGGGGACGGGCGAAGCGGAAATCGTCGAAATTCGCTGAGCCGCTGGCCTGGCTACTTCCAATTGATTTGCGAGAGCTGCTGGCGCAGGCGCGCTTGCGTGAGCGGCTTGTGCAGAATGCCAATCGGATGGGTCGACTGGGCGCGCTGCAGCGTGACCGGGTCGGTATTCGCCGTCACGAAAATGCTTGCGATGCCGTGCCGGTCGCGGATCTCGATTGCGGCATCGATCCCGTCCCGCGCGCCGCTGAGCCGGATGTCCATCAGCACCAGATCCGGCCTCTCGCGTTCGGCCATCATGACCGCCTGGTCGGCCGACACCGCGATGCCGACCACCGTATGACCCAGCGCCTCGACCTGCGTCTGCGTATCGAGCGCGATGAAAAACTCGTCTTCGACGATCAGGATTTTCTTGCGCGCCGGACTGGCCCCGGACTTGAGGTCTTCGCCATGCGGCTCGCCACCGTGTTTCCACGGTGCGCCGCCGAACCACAGCTTCGGCCGATCTGAAACGGTGACAAGTTCGATCATGTGTCTATCGCGGTTGAGAGGTCCAATGCGTGATGGGCGGGAAACTCGAGCGACCAACGTAAGCCGTCCGGCGTGAATTCCAACTCGGCCGCCGCTTGTAGTGCCTGCGGCACCAGTTCCATGATCACCCGATGACCGAATCCTTTCTGGTGCGGCGCCGTGACCGGGTGCCCTCCCTGTTCGGTCCATACCAGACGAATGTGTCCCGCGTCAGGCCCGCTCCACGCCACCGACACGCGGCCCGTCGCTGTCGACAGCGCACCATGCTTTGACGCATTGGTGGCGAGTTCGTGCAGCGCAAAGCCGATGTTCTGCACGGCGGTTGAATCGAGAAACAGCTCCGGGCCCGAAATCGCGGCCCGGTCCGGCGATGCGAACAGGTTCAGATGCGCGTGGGCGAGCTCGCTCAAGCGCGCGCCTTTCCAGTTCTGGCGGACCAGCACGTCCTGTGACTTCGCCAATCCCTGAATGCGCGGATCGAACTGCGCGATGAACTCAGCCACGCTCCTGCTCTGCCGCGCCGTTTGCAACGCCATGCCTTTGACGACGGCGAGCTGATTCTTGGCGCGGTGTGCGAGCTCGCGCATCAGGAAGTCGGTGTGCTCTTCGCGCCGCCGCAGCTCGGCTGACGCGTCGCTCAGCGTTTCCATAAGTACGTTTGCTTCGGCGAGCGCGGAGCGGTCCGGCTCCACGCGTTCGCCGCGCCCGACCGAAGCCGCCACCCGCGTCGCCGCATCGAGCGGCCGCGCCATGAGCCGCGCGAACATGTAGGCCAGCAGCGCCCCGAGGATCAGCGCAGTCCCGAGCAGCAGCGCGGCGAACTGCAGGCTGCGCTTGCGCGGTTCTTCCACATGCGACAGAGGCACGGTTGCGGACACCAGCCAGCCAGAGAGATCGGAGCGCACGGTTGCGCGCAGAATGCGATCGCCCGCGACGCTGGTCGCACGGTAGACGCCGGCGGCGGTGCGGCTTTGCTCCAGCAGCTCGGGCGGGAGCGGCTTGCCGACGAACTCCTCGTGACGCTCGGAGCGCGCGAGGATGATGCCGTTGTTGTCCGTTACGCCGGATATCCATGGCGCTTCGAGCTGTGCGCTCTTGAGGACGTTCGCGATGTGGGTCGCCTGAAACGACATGATGAGCACCTGCCGGACGTCGCCCGCGGCATCGAGGAGGGGGATCTCCACATTGAACACCGGCCGGCCCGATACCGATCCCCTGAACAGGTTCGACACCTGCCGCTGTTTGGAATCGATGACCCGCTGCGCGGTGTCGGGATCGGCGGTCTTCGGCAGCTCCGCGCCATACTCCTTGAGCGTATCGACGAGCTGCTGATACGAGCGGTCGATCAACACGATGGCCGCTTTGGTCCCGCGCAACGCAAGCAGCGCTTGCGCGTGAAACGCCCGAAGGTCACCCCGCTTGAGGTCGGACGAGGTCGCCAGCGTCTCCAGCGTGACGAATGCGCGATCCAGTTCGCGGTCGACATCCGACGCCAGGTCGCGCGCGGCTTGCACCACCCATCGCTCGATCTGGGCCGCCTCGACGTCGGCCATCCGGTTCAGCGCGAAGACCGCGAGCCCCAGTAGCGGAATGGTGATCGCCAGCGCGAACAGCACCAGATAGGTGCGAATCCGCTGCGGCCGCACCCCGATTTGCCACCTTCGCGCTTGCATCGCGTTTCCAGGTTCCGCCGCGGCCAGTGTCATGAGCAAATCGCGAAATGCAACCACGTAGCCCGCCTGGACGCCACAAGCGCAGGTGTGCCCTCTCCGCGCTTGCGGGGGAGAGTTGGAGAGGGGGCCATAAAGATAACGCTGCTTTCCCCCTCCCTGGCCCTCTCCCGCCACGGGGGAGGGAACGCACCGAGCCCGCCGCCAAACCACGTGTT
>JAXDOA010000152.1:0-11126 GCA_034669125.1 Hyphomicrobiales bacterium | reverse complement strand
ACGGGTTGGGACGGCGCCTATGACGGCGATCTCAACTCGTTCCGCATCCTCAACGTCGTGAAGGATGCGCTGGCGCTCGTGTTCGCGCTCGGCCATCGTTCCGTCGCGGCCGTGGTCGGGCACGATTTCGGTTCGCCGGTCGCGGCCTACTGCGCGCTCGCGCGGCCGGATGTGTTTCGTTCCGTCGCGATGATGAGCGCACCGTTCGCCGGGCCGCCCGTCTTGCCCTTCGGCGCCGCGGAAGGCCGCTCCAATGCCTCGACGGCACCGCTGAAGGTTCTGGACGACCTCGCGGCGCTGGAGCGGCCGCGCAAGCACTATCATTGGTATTATTCGACCCGCGAAGCGAACGACGACATGCGCTATGCCGCGCGGGGCATCCACGCTTTCCTGCGCGCCTACTATCACCACAAGAGCGCGGATTGGAAACAGAACCGGCCGTTCCGTCTCAAGGCATGGACCGCCGGCGAGTTGGCCAAGCTGCCGACCTATTACGTCATGGATCTCGACAAGGGCATGGCCGAGACGGTGGCGGCCGAGATGCCGTCCGCGTCCGAAATCGCCGCGTGCCGGTGGCTGACCGAAGATGAGTTGCGCGTCTACAGCGCGGAATTCGCCCGCACGGGTTTCCAGGGCGGACTGCAGTGGTATCGATGCCGGACCGCCGGGACGCCGAACGCAGATCTCGAACTCTTCTCCGGCCGCACGATCGATGTGCCGTCCTGCTTCATCGCGGGCGCCAGCGACTGGGGTGTCTACCAGAAGCCCGGCGATTTCGAGCAGATGCAAACGACCGCGTGTACGCGGATGCTGGGCTGTCACCTTGTCCCGGGCGCCGGGCATTGGGTGCAGCAAGAGCAGCCCGAGACGGTGACCGAGCTGCTTTTGGAATTTCTCCGCGAGCAGGAATAGTCGGGGCGTTTCTTCAACCCAGAACCCGTGGTCCGGTTCCCGGCGGGTTGCTAGACTGACGTCGAACGAAAATCGGATTGAGCGTTATGGCGCAGCGAAACTATCGTGTCGGCCTCGATATCGGAGGGACGTTCACCGATTTCGTTCTCTACGACAGCGAGCAGCGCCGCGTCGCGCTCTACAAATGCCTGACGACCCCGCAGGATCCTTCGATCGCGGCGCTTGAAGGGCTTGGAGCCCTCACGGCCGAGGCGGGCATCACGCTCGCCGATGTCGGCGAGATCGTTCACGGGACCACACTCGTCACCAACGCGATCATCGAGCGCCGCGGGGCGCGGCTCGGGCTGCTCACCACGCAAGGTTTCCGCGACTCGCTCGAAATGGGGACCGAGCAGCGCTACGACATCTATGACTTGTTCCTGAGTTTTCCCGAGCCGCTCGTGCCGCGCCGCCATCGGCTGGAAATCGGCGAGCGCGTGGATCGGGATGGCCGCGTGGTCCTTGCCCTCGATCCCGATGCGGTGCGCAAGGCGGTTCGCCAACTCGTCGACGACGGCATCGAGACGGTCGCGGTGTGCTTCCTGCATTCCTACGCCAATCCGGCGCACGAACGGGCCGCGCGGGCCCTGATTGAGCGCGAATTCCCCAACCTGTTCGTGTCGCTCTCATCCGATGTGGTGGCGGAGCTGCGCGAATATCCGCGCGCGGTCACGACCTGCGCCAATGCCTACGTGCAGCCGTTGATGGATCGCTATCTGGCGAACCTCGAGCGCGAGCTTGGCAGCCGCGGGTTTGCCGGCGCGTTGCGCCTGATGCATTCGGCCGGCGGGCTTGTCGCGCCGGCCGCGGCGCGCAAGTTTCCAATCCGGCTGCTCGAATCCGGTCCCGCCGGCGGCGGGCTTGCGACCGCACTGTTCGGCAAACTTGCGGGCGAACCCAGCGTGATCTCGTTCGACATGGGCGGCACCACCGCCAAGGCGTGCCTGGTCGAGGACGGCCGCATCGAGGTCGCCTCGATGATGGAGGCGGCGCGCGTGCACCGCTTCAAGCGCGGCTCCGGCCTCCCGATCAAGGCGCCCGTGATCGACATGATCGAGATCGGAGCGGGGGGCGGGTCGATCGCCAGCATCGACGAGGTGGGGCTTCTGCGCGTCGGGCCGCATTCGGCCGGCGCCGATCCCGGTCCTGCCTGCTACGGACGCGGCGGCACTGAGGCGACCGTGACCGACGCGAACCTGGCACTCGGTTTTTACGATCCAGCGTTCTTCCTCGGCGGCCGCATGACGCTCGATCGCAAGGCCGCGATGACGGCGGTCGGCAAGCTCGGCGACGAGATCGGCCTCTCCGCGGTCGAAGCCGCCTACGGCATCCACAAGGTCGTCACCGAAAGCATGGCGGCGGCGGCGCGTATCCATCTGGTCGAGAAGGGCAAGGACCCGCGCAGCTACGCAATGGTCGGCTTCGGCGGTGCCGGGCCGGCACATGCGGCCGGGGTCGCGCGCATTCTCGGCATCCGCGAGGTGATCGTTCCGCCGGCGTCGGGCGCGGCGTCGTGTCTCGGCTTTTTGGTAGCGCCGTTGAGTTTCGAGCGCGTGCGCTCGTATCCGGTGCGCATCGCGCAGGGCTATGACGCGGCTGCGATCAACGGAATTTTGAGTGAGCTGGAAGCGGAAGGCCGCGCGCTGCTCGCCGAAGCCGGAATCACCGGCGCGCAGGTGATCGTGGAGCGCACCGCCGACATGCGGCTGGTCGGGCAGATGCACGAGATCAACGTACCCCTTCCGGCGGGCGTCATCGGCGACGCATCGCTCGCAGCGATCCGCACCGCCTTCGCGGACGTCTATACCAAGCGCTACACATCGCTCTACGGCGAAGCTTCCATCGAGGCGATCAGCTTCCATGTGCGCGTCGTCGGGCCGGCGCCGGAGCTCTCGCTGAACCAGGCCGCGGGCGCCGCGGCAGCGGAGAAGCGCAAGGGTTCACGCCAGGTCTGGTTCGGAAGCGGTTTCGTCGAGGCTGAAGTCTATGACCGCTATGCGCTCGTGCCCGGCGACAGCATCCAAGGCCCGGCCATTATCGAGGAGCGCGAGGCGACGACCATCGTTCCGCCCGGCGATCACTTGCGGGTCGACGGCAATCTCAACCTGCGCCTGACGATCGGCATCGCGGCGCCGCCGCAGGCGCTGGTGCCCCAGGGCACGCCGTTGGCGCAAGCGATGGCGCGTATCGAAGCCGATCCGATCTCGCTGGAGATCATGTGGAGCCGTCTCGTCACGGTGGTCGACGAGATGTGGCTCACGGTGATCCGCACGGCGTTCTCGCTGATTATTTCGGAGGCGCAGGATTTCGCGTGCGAGCTGCTCGATGCCAACGGCGAGCCGCTGGTGCATTCGCCGCGCGCGATGCCGGTGTTCAACCTCTGCCTGCCACGCGCCGTGAAAGCGCTGCTGGCGAAATTTCCGCCCGAGACGCTGGTTCCGGGTGACGTGCTGGTCACGAACGATCCGTGGCTGTGCGCCGGGCATCTGTTCGACATCGCCGTTCTCACCCCGGTGTTCCGCGACGACCGGCTGGTTGGACTCGTCGGGACAGTCGGACATGTCAGTGACATCGGCGGCACCAAGGACTCGCTGAAGGCGCGTGAAATCTTCGAGGAAGGCATCCAGATCCCGCCGATGAAGCTGTTCCGCGCGGGGGTGGCGAACGAAGACTTGTTCACGCTGCTCGCCGAGAACGTGCGCAATCCCGCGCAGGTGCTCGGCGATGTCCATTCGTTCGTGTCGGCCAACGCGGTCGGGGCGGAGCGTTTGACCGCATTCATGAGCGAGTACGGCATCCACGATCTCGAAGCGCTCGCGGCCGTGCTGCAAGGGCGCTCCGAGAAGGCGATGCGCGAGGCGATCTCCGCGATGCCGGACGGCGTCTACACCTCGGAGGTCTGGAATAATCCGCTCGGCACGCCGCTGCGCTATCCGGTCAAGCTGACCGTGAAGGGCGATACCATCGAGGTCGATTTCGAAGGCGCCCCGGCGCAACTGCCGCAGGGCGGGCTCAACTGCACGCTCAACTACGCGGCCTCGCACGCGACCTATCCGCTCAAATGCATGCTGACGCCGAACGTGCGCGGCAATGCCGGCTGCTACCGCGCCTTCACGGTTCATGCGCCGGAAGGCAGCGTGCTCAACTGCGACAAGCCGATGGCGGTGAACCTGCGCACGCGCACTGGCTGGTACATTGCGCCCAACATCTTTACCGCGCTCGCCAAGGCTGCGCCTGGCCGCGTGCAGGCGGCGACCGGCTTGCCGGTCGCGATCAACATCTACGGACGTGACGCCGCAGGCCAGATTTATTCGGACCATCTCTTCATGGGTGGCGGACAGGGCGGCTCGGAAGCCGGCGACGGTGTCTCGGCGCTGCTATGGCCGACATCGGCCGCCAACACGTCGGTCGAATTGTTGGAGCAGCGCGTGCCGGTTTTGGTGACCGAGAAAGCATACGTCCCGGACTCCGGCGGCCCGGGCCGCCATCGCGGCGGCCTTGGCCAGCGGGTGAGCGTGCGCAAGCTCCATGCGGACGAATTGCCGACACTTTGCTCGGTGTATCCCGAAGGCGTTGGGATCGAGGTGCCGGGCCTGTTTGGCGGGATGCCTGGCCGCTCCGCGCTTGGTGTCGTGCGCGACGCGTCGGGTGCGATCATCACCGATTGCGGCACGGGCCAACTCGTCTCCACCACGACCGACCAGGAGATCGTCGAAGTGTGCCTCTCGGGCGGCTCCGGGTTCGGCTCGCCGTTCGAGCGTCCGCTCGCGGCCATCGCGCGCGATCTCGCCGAAGGCTACATCACGCCGCAAGCCGCCGTGCGCGATTATGGTGTGGTGATCGGCCCCGACGGCAAACTCGACATGGCGCAAAGCGCACGCCGGCGAGAGCCGGGCACGGCGGCGGAGTAATGGAACGCAGCGCCAAGCGTCACCGGGTCTCTCCCATCGCCTGGGCGATTGCGCCGGCTGCGCTGCTGTTCGTCCTGTTCTTCATCCTGCCGTTCGGCGTGATGGCGGGCTTGAGTTTTCTCTCCGGCAATCCGGTGAGCAATCCCAACGTCACCTTTACGTGGCGCCACTACATCCGCCTGTTCGACAGCGACCTTTACTTCGACGCGCTGGTCGCGACCATGCGTATCGGTGCGGTCACCACGGGAATCGCACTGCTGATCGGCTATCCGCTCGCGCACCTGATGGCGCGGATGCACTCGCGCATCGGCCATGCGGCTCTCCTGATGGCGGTGATCGCGCCGCTGTTGACCGGCATCGTGGTGCGCACGTTCGCGTGGATGACGCTGCTCTCCGACCGCGGCGTGATCAACACGCTGGCGCAATGGCTCGGGCTTGCCGAAAAGCCGCTGGCGCTGATGTACAACGAGTTCGGTGTCGTGGTCGGGCTCGTGCACATCTACGTGCCGTTCATGGTGCTGACCCTGGTGGGCGTCATCGGCCGCATCGATGTCACGCTGGAAGAGGCCGCGCGCGGGCTCGGCGCCAGCCGCTTCCGCGCGTTCCTCGAAGTGACGCTGCCGCTAAGCCTGCCCGGTATCCTGGCCGGGTCGCTGCTGGTGTTCGCGCTGGCCATCAGCGCCTACGTGACGCCGGTGCTGCTCGGCGGAAACAACGTGCTCACTTTGCCGATGCTGATCTACCAGCAGGTGAGCGCGAGCTTCAACCTCGGGTTTGCCGGAGCGCTCGGAGTTGTGCTTCTGGTCGTCTCCTTGGCACTGGTCTTCGCCTACAATACGATCCTTGGACGGCTGACAGGCGAAAGACAGATCGCATGAGCAGGCGCTTCGATCCCGGCCGCGCCGCCTATCTGACGCTCAACGGCGCGATCGTGGCGTTTCTGCTGCTGCCGATCGCGGTCGTAATCATCTTTGCGCTCAACCCGACGCCCTACATCGCGTTTCCGCCGGTCGGCGTGACCCTGCGCTGGTTCGTCAAGTTTTTCACGAGCGCCGAGTTCATGAACGCACTCTGGCTGTCGTCGCGCGTCGCGGCAATCGTCGTCGTGCTCGCGACCGCGATCGGCGCCATGTGCGCGCTCGCGATCGCGCGCGGCAATCTTCCGGGCGCGCGGCTGCTGACGACACTCTTCCTGTCGCCCTTGATGCTGCCCGCGGTCCTGACCGGGCTTGCGCTATTCCAGGTGTTCATGCTCTCCGGCGTCGGCCGCCCGGTCTGGGGACTGGTCGCAGGCCACACGTTGGTCGCCGTGCCGTATGTGCTGCGCACGACGCTCGCGGTGCTGCAGAATTTCGACCGCCGCGTCGAGGAGGCAGCCGCGATGCTCGGGGCGCCGCCGGCGCGCGTGTTTTTCGAGGTGACGCTGCCGCTCATCCGGCCCGGCGTGATCGCGGGCGGAATCTTTGCCTTCATCGTGTCGTTCGATCAGCTCCCGATCTCGCTGTTCCTTGTGGTGCCGGGCGGCGAGACGTTGCCGGTCGTGCTGCTCAACTACATCCGTTTCGACCTCGATGGCGCGATCGCGGCCGCCTCGATGGTCTCGATCGCGCTCGCGCTGTCCGCCGTGCTGCTGCTGGAACGCATCATTGGCCTGCGCGCCTATGTCAGACTGTGAATCAGAAGGGAGAGAATACATGACCAGGAATTTCTCACGCCGCAGCTTCCTCAAGACCACCGGTGCCGCCGCTGCCGCGACTGCGATCGGCGCGCCGGCCGTGCATGCACAGGTGCCGGTGCTGAAAACTACCGCCTGGGGCGGCAAGTGGGGCGAGGTGATGAAGGGCCAGATCATTCCGGCCTTCGAGAAGGAATTCAAATGCAAGGTCGAGACCGACTCGGCCTTTCCCTATTACCCGAAGCTGCAGTCGACGCCGAAGAATGCACCGCTCTATGACGTGCTGCACACCAACACCAGCGAGCAATGGCAGGCGGTGGTCGAAGGTCTGGTCGAGCCGAAGCTCTCCGCAAAGGACATTCCGAATCTCGCCGACGTCTACGACTATGCGGTCAGCGACAAGATCTGCGGCGTGTCGGCGTTCACCAGCGCGATCGGCTTCGGTTACCGGACCGACAAGGGCCTGGCCGCGCCGAAATCCTGGAAGGATCTCGCCGATCCGAAATACTCCGGCGCACGCGGCAGCTACATCATTCCGGTCAACAGCCTCGGCCAGATGCATCTGATGATGCTCGGCAAGATCTACGGCAAGGGGCTGACCGATCTCGATGCCGCCTACAAGGCGCTGGAGCAACTCAAGCCGATCAAGATGTACGACTTCACCGGCGGCATGGAGAAAGCGTTGCTTTCGGCCGAAGTGAACATTGGCGTGCTGCACGACAGCGGCATCTATCGCTACGACGGGCAGAACCAGCCGATCGCATTCGCGGCGCCGTCCGAAGGCGTGCTCTCGCTTGAGCAGGTGTGGAACATCACGCCCGGCACCAAGGTGCGCGAGCTCGCGAACGCCTACGTCAATTTCATCCTGCGGCCGGACATCCAGAAACCGCTCTCCGAAGCCGTGTGGTATTCGCCGTCGAACAAGAAGGTCAAGCTCGACGCAAAATACGATGAGAAGCTCTACAACACCGAGGCCAAAGTCGCCCAGCTCATCCAGGTGGATTGGAAGTGGTACAACGAGCGCAAGGACGACATCGACGCGCGCATCACGCGCATCCTGAGGGGATAAGCCTGATCCACTCCCCACATTGCAATGAGCGATAGTCCGCGCACGGCTGCCGACGTTCGCCTCGAACGCGTCGAGAAGAGTTTCGACGGGAAGACCCGGGTGGTCGACCGCGTCGACCTCATCGTACAGCCGGGCGAATTCTTCGCGCTGCTCGGACCGTCGGGCTGCGGCAAGACGACGACGTTGCGCATGATCGCGGGCTTTGAGGTGCCGGATGCCGGGCGTATTCTGGTCGGCGGCGAGGACGTCACCGACCTGCCCGTGCACAAGCGCGACATGGGCATGATCTTCCAGTCCTACGCGCTGTTTCCGCATCGGACTGTCGCCGAGAACGTGGCCTTCGGCCTGCGCATGCGCGGACTGGGCAAGAGCGAGATCAAGGACCGGGTGACACAGGCCCTGCGCCAGGTGGCGCTTGAAGGCTACGAGGATCGCCGCCCGGCGCAGCTCTCCGGCGGACAACAACAGCGGGTGGCGCTCGCCCGCGCGATCGTGATCCGGCCGCGCGTGCTGCTTTGCGATGAGCCGCTCGCGGCGCTTGATCGCAAGCTGCGGCAGAGCATGCAGGTCGAGTTGAAGCAGCTGCAGCAGCAGCTTGGCGTGACGCTGATCTTCGTGACGCACGATCAGGAAGAGGCGATGACGGTGTCCGACCGCATCGGCGTGATGAACGCAGGCCGGATCGAGCAGGTCGGGAGCCCGGATGACATCTACAACTGTCCGCGTACGCGGTTCGTTTCGGATTTCATCGGTGAGATCAATCTGTTCGAGGGGACCTGGAAAGACGGGGCCTTTGTCTCGAACGGCGTCGTGCTGCCGGCGCAGGGCGAGGCCCGATCGGGTCCAGGCACCATCGCGATCCGCCCCGAGCGCGTGCGGCTCACGGACGGCGCCGGAGGCATGCTCACCGGAACGATCAAGGTCAGGACGTTCGTTTCGGGGCAGATGATTTACCGGGTCGTCCTTCAAGACGGCAAGGAACTGACCGTAAAGGAAGCCAATAGCGGTACTCCCCGGCCGGTTGGCGCGCAGGTCGGTGCCAATTGGAGTCTTGGCGATGTTGTGATTTTGAATGATTGACTTGAAATGAATCGCGACCAGCCTATAAGGCGGGCGCAACCAGCATTTATTTTGGAGTCCCCATGGCGAAGAAAGCAAAGCGTCGCGGCCGCCCGCCCGGTTCGAAGAACAAGAAAAAATCAATCAAGGGGCTGACGAAGAATTTCGCGAAAATGGAAGTCGGCCAGTTACGGGCTTACATCGACAATCTCGAAGCAACGCTTGCCGCCAAGATCAAGCAGCAGCGTGAAGTCCTCGAGGGTCAGATTGCCGGCCTTCAGATTTATGCGTCGAACAAGGCGGCTGCGGCCGTACGCACCGTTATGCGCGTTCCGCGCACGGGCAAGCGCAAGAAACCGGCACCGAAGTATCAATCGAAGAAAGATGCCCGCTTGAAGTGGACAGGCAGAGGGATGCTTCCCACCTGGATGCGCGAAGAGATGAAGGGCACCAAGCTGACCAAAGAAGACTTCAGCATCAAATGAGACCCTAGCTCGCGCAGGTGCTGGCAGGCGGCTCACCATGTTGCAAAAGACCGGCAAACGAACGCCTTCCGGCGGCCACGCCAAACGCCTGATCGTCGCCATCAGCGGCGCATCCGGCGCGGTCTATGGCGTGCGGCTGCTTGAACTGCTCCGCGACACAGACATTGAGACGCACCTGATCGTTTCGAATGCCGGAAAGACCACGCTCGCTGCCGAGACCGCGCTGAAGCTCGCCGACGTTGAAGCGCTCGCCGATGTCGTGCACTCCAATCAGGATCTGGGCGCCGCCTGTTCCAGCGGATCGTTCCGCAATCTCGGCGTCATCGTTGCGCCGTGCTCGATCAAGACCATGAGCGAGATCGCGACCGGCGTGACGGCGAACCTGATCTCACGCGCTGCCGACGTCGCGTTGAAGGAACGCCGCCGCGTGGTGCTGATGCTGCGCGAGACGCCGCTGCATCTCGGCCATATCCGCAGCATGGCCGCCGTCACCGAGGCCGGCGCGATCGTCTATCCGCCGGTGCCGGCGTTTTACGCCCACCCGCAATCGCTCGACGAGATGGTCGACCACACGCTTGGCCGCGTGCTCGACCTGTTCGATATCGATCTCGGGGTGGTGCGACGCTGGACCGGCGAAAAGCGGCGGCCGAAAACGCCCGTGCGCTGACGCGAGCCGCTACGCGCCGATGGCCTTGCGCCAGGACTGGCTTGGCGTGGCGGAAATAGCGCGGACCAGATCGACCTCATCCTCGCCCGGCACGCGGATGCGCTTGAACTTCATCTCGTCGGCATCGAGTGGCTTGGTCGCGTCGAGCCCCATCTTGGCGCCGACGCCGTCGCGGGTCGAAGGATCGAGCTTCGAGCCCTGGCTTTCCGGCACGATGACGAGATCGCGATCCGCCTGAAAGCGCGTTGCCACTGCCCATTCGACCTCGGCCGGATTGTGGATGTCGACGTCCTCGTCGACGACAATCACGTGCTTGACGTCGTAATGGCCCGCGAAGGCGCCCAGCATGATGTTCTTCGCCTCGCCTTCCTGCCGCTTCGCGATCTGCACATAGAGGTGATAGCGGCAGACGCCGCCGCGCGCGAGATGAACGTCGCGCACGTTCGGAAAGCTGCGTTGCAAATGCGCCAGCAATGTCGCCTCGCGTGGGATGCCGCCGAGCAGCAGGTGCTCCAAGCCGCCGCCAACGATGGTGTGGAACATCGCATCCCGCCGATGTGTCACCGCGCTGACCTCGATCACCTGACGTTTGGCGCGCTCGCCGTAGTACTGCGGAAACTCCCCGAATGGCCCCTCCGGCTCGCGCACCTGCGGCAACAATCGACCCTCGATCACGATCTCGGCCTGCGCGGGCACGCGCAACTCGCTGGTGAGGCATTTGACGACCTCCAGCGGCGCGCCATGTAGCGCACCAGCGATCGTGAGCTCGTCAAAATCGATCGGAGCGATCGCCTGTGACGATAACAGCGTGAGCGGATCGACCCCGACCACGATCGCGACATCGAGCGGCTGGCCCATGCGTTCGGCCATTTCGTAGAATGCATTGGTATGACGCGGCAGCAGCAGAACACCGAGCCGGTTCGGGCCGCTGAGTTGCAAGCGATGGATCGAGACGTTCTGTACGCCGGTCACCGGGTTGCGCGCGATCAGCAGGCCCGCCGTGATGTAAGCGCCGTTGTCGTGCTCATTGTGCGTGGGCAGCGGCAACAGTTTTGCGAGATCGACATTACGGTGCACCACCTCCTGCACCGGCGCTGAGGCCACCTCCCTCCACGGCAGCGGATTGAGTGCCGCATCCTGGAAGCGCGCCAGCACCTGGCTCGAATCGACGCCCATCGCCTCGGCGATCCATTGCCGGTCGGATACGAGACCCGAGATAACCGGCATAGGATGGCCGCCGGGGTTCGGAAACAGTGTCGCCTTCTCGCCATCGAGGCGCTTCGCGATGGCGGCAAGCTCGAACTTGAGG
>JAXDOA010000151.1:0-11704 GCA_034669125.1 Hyphomicrobiales bacterium | reverse complement strand
TGCAGATCATCCCGAAAATCGCGATCGCGCCGCTGTTCATCATCTGGTTCGGCTTCGGCTTCACGCCCAAGCTGGTGCTGGTGTTCCTGCTGTCGTTGTTCCCGATCGTGGTCGCGAGCATCGCCGGCTTCAAGTCAGTCGACCCCGAGATCATGGACTTCGCGCGCACCACCGGCGCAGGCGCCTGGAAGATGTTCGCCAAGATCCGCCTGCCGCAGGCGCTGCCGGATATCTTCACCGGCCTGAAGGTCGGCGCCGCGCTGTCGGCGACCGCCGCGGTCGTCGCCGAGTTCGTCGCCTCGGATCGCGGGCTCGGCTACCTGCTGCTGCAATACAACGGCAATCTCGACACGCCGATGGTGTTCGCCATCATCGTGTTGCTCAGCCTGATCGGTCTTGCGGTGTATTACGTGGTCGAAGTCATCGAGCGCATTACGATCCCGTGGCACGTCTCGCAGCAGACGGCCGACGTGACGATCGCGTGAGACAAAAAACGAAATCGAGGGAGGACAAGATGAAATTCAAGACAATGATGGGGGCGCTGGCGGTGCTGGCCGCGGCCTCGACGTCCGCGCTGGCGCAGGACGCGGTCAGCCTGCGGCTCAACTGGTATCTCGGCGGCCTGCACGTGCCGTTCTATTACGGCAAGGAGCGCGGCTTCTACAAAGAGGAAGGCATCGACCTCACCATCAACGAGGGCCGCGGCTCGGCCAACACCGTGCAGGTGGTCGCCGCCGGCTCCGACACGTTCGGTCTCGCGGACAGCTCCAGCGTGGTCGCGACCGCCGTCAAGGGCGCGGACGTGAAGTCCGTGATGTCGCTGTTGAACTCCACCGGCTTCTCGGTGGTGTCGCTCGCCTCGAACGGCATCAAAACGCCGAAGGATCTGGAGGGCAAGAAGCTCGCGGTCTCGCCCGGCGATCCGCTCGGCCAGCTGTTCCGCGCGCTTGCGGCGCACAACAAGCTCGACATGTCGAAGATCTCCTTCGTGCAGGTCGACCCCGCCGCCAAGGTCGTCGCCGTGCTGGAGAAGCGCGTCGATGCGCTGCTCGGCGGCGCCGACGATCAGTTCTTCCTGATCAAGTACAAGGGCGAGGAGCCGGCCGCGCTGCGCTATGCCGACCATGGCGCCAACATCGTCGGCATGACGATCCTGACGCAGGGCGCGATCATTAAGGGCAAGCCCGACCTCGTGCGGCGCTTCGTGAAGGCGACCGCGCGCTCGTGGGACGAGGCGAAGAAGAACCCCGAGGCCGCGGTCGATGCCGGCCTCAAGGCGAAGGCCGACCTCAACCGCCAATCGACGCTCGACCAGCTCAAGGTCGACATCGAGCTGATGGATTCGCCGAACTCGAAGGGACGCACCGGCTGGGGCGACCAGAAGGACTGGGACCAAACCATCGCGCTGCTCAAGCAGTATCGCGATGTTGCGACCGATCAGCCCTGGACCGCGTTCCACACCAACGAATTCCTGCCGAACTAAGTGGACCGCGCGGCTCGCCCATACATCGAGGCCAAGAGCGTCAGCCAGATCTTCCGCCGCGGCGGAACGGAAACGCACGCGCTCGACCGTATCGACCTGACGGTACCGCACGGCGAGTTCGTCGCCATCGTCGGGCCGTCCGGCTGCGGCAAGAGCACGCTGCTGCGCATCGTCGCGGGGCTGCTGCGCCAGACCGGCGGCACGGTGCTGCTCGACGGCAAGGTGGTGAGCGGCGCGCAAACGAACCTCGGCATCGTATTCCAGAGCCCGGTGCTGCTCGAATGGCGCAACATTCTCGGCAATGTGATGCTGCAGCTCGAGCTGCGCGACCTTGATCCCAAGACGTATCTCGCGCGTGCGCACGAACTGCTGGAGAAGGTGGGCCTCGGCGATTTCCACGACCGGCGCCCGCGCGAACTCTCCGGCGGCATGCGCCAGCGCGCCGCGATCGTGCGCGCACTGATCCACGATCCGCCGCTGCTGCTGATGGACGAGCCGTTCGGCGCGCTCGATGCGCTCACGCGTGAGCAGATGCGCATCGACCTTGAGGACTTGTGGATGCAGACCGCCAAGACCGTGCTGTTCATCACGCACTCGATCGACGAGGCGGTGCTGCTCGCCGACCGCGTCATCGTGATGTCGCCGCGCCCCGGCCGCATCGAGCAGGTCTACGACATTGCGCTGCCGCGCCCGCGCGGGCTCGCGGCGCGCAGCCATCCGTTGTTCATCGCGGCGGCGGGGAGGATCACGGAGTTGTTTTTGTCGAAGGGGATTTTGCGGGGGGATGCGCGCAAGTAAGCGCTACGCCCACCCCGGCGTCTTCATGCGGCAGTACTGCAGCGAATAAAGCCCGCGCTCCGTCTCGGGCGCCGCGCCGTGCTTGACCAGATCGCTCGCGAGCAGTCTGTCGCACGCCTCGTCGGCTGCTTCCGGCGTTCCGCTTTCGATCATCACCAGCCAGTTTGGGATATCGACCTTGCGGTCGCCGCGCTCGGTGGTCTTGATGTCGCTTCCCGCCCGGTCGGCGGCCGCCAGATGCACGCCGACCACCTGCACGATGTCGATCAGCGGCGGCAACGCGGTGTGGCGCAGATATTTCTCCAACTCCGCCTCGCGCCCATCCTCGGGGCCGAAGCGCAAAGTGAGCATGCAGCCGCCCTGCCCCAGCCCTTGCGAAAATTTCACGCGGCAGATGCCGCGCGCGGTGTCGCGAAAGTAGGTCGGCGGCACCTTCTGCGTCCACGGCGTCGGATTGTTCAGCCGGTTGAGATAGTCCTGCCCCACCAGCACTTCGGCTGAGTCCGCCTCGTAGAGCGTGAAAAATTCCGGCTTGCCGTACTTCGCGATGTAGCGCCGCCCGCGCCGAAAGCCCGGAATGCCGACGCGCTCCGGCATGTGCTCGCGATTGTGCCACTCGTAGAACTCGGTGCGCCCCTCCGGCGCAATTCCGTTCCAGATCGCGACGACTGCCTGGCCCGCAAGACTCATGTCAGCTTTCCATCCACTTCGGTTTGCGCTTCTGCAGGAACGCGTTGACACCCTCCTGCCCCTCCGGCCCGCGGAGGCATTCGGCGAAGGCGTCGGCGGATTGTTCGAGCAATTCTTCGCGCGGCATTGTTCGACTGTCCAGGATCAACCGCTTGGTCACCGCGTTGGCATGCGGCGAGCAGCGCATGATCCCGGCCATCGTCTGCGCCAGCGCCGCATCGAGCGCGGCGGTGCCGTCGCAAGCCTGATCGACCAGCCCGATACGCTCCGCCTCGCGTCCGTCGAACCGGTGCGCGGTGAGCGAAAGCCGCCGTGTGCGTGAAACGCCGATGCGCTGCGCCACGAACGGCGCGATCTGCGCCGGCGGCACGCCGAGCGTCGTCTCCGAGATCGAGAATTTCGCATCTGCCGCCGCCAGCACCACGTCGCCGCCGCACATCAGGCCGAGGCCACCGCCATAGGCCGCGCCCTCTACCACCATGACGATGGTCTGCGGCAGCGCCTCGAAGCGCGACATGATCGCGCCGAAGCGGCGGTTATGCAGCGCCACCCCGTCGCGCTCGCCCGCCTTCGGAAGCGGCGTCGAGAACATATCCTTGAAACCGTTGATATCGCCGCCGGCGCAGAACGTGGCGTTCGCGCCGCGCACGACAGCCGCGCGAACCTCGTGATGCGCCGCCAGATAGTCGACGGCCTCCGTCAGGTCGGCCACCATCGCGCGATTGAGCGCGTTCTTCGTCTCGGGCCGGTCGAGCGTGACATAAAGGATGCCGCGATCGAGTGAAAGTTTCAGCGTTTCGCAGGCGGGAAGATCGCTTGTTTGTTTATTGAGCATGATCTCTCTCCGAAAACCGGTCCCCACTTTTCGGGATCATGCTCTAGTGATTCTTCTTCTGCCCGGGCAACGTGCCCATGCCCTTGCAGATGATGCCGAGCATGATCTCGTCGGCGCCGCCGCCGATCGAACTCAGGCGCGAGTCGCGATACATGCGCGAGATTTCGCTCTCCGTCATGTAACCCATGCCGCCCCAGTACTGCAGGCAGCTATCCGAGACCTCGCGCACCAGCCGCCCGGCGGTGAGCTTCGCCATCGAGGCAAGCTGCGTCACGTCCGCGCCCGCCAGATACTCCTCCACGGTGCGGTAAACGAGCGAGCGCAACAGCTCCACTTTGGTCTCCAGCTCGGCCAGGCGGAAGTGCACGACCTGATTGTCCAGGATGCTCTTGCCGAACGCCTGCCGCCCGGCCGTGTATTCGATGGTCATGCGGATCATCCGCTCCATCTTCATCAGCCCCGCGGCCGCCGCCCACAGCCGCTCCTCCTGGAACTGCTGCATCTGATAGATGAAGCCCATGCCCTCTTCGCCGATGCGATAGCGCTGGGGCACGCGCACATTATCGAAGAATATCTGCGCGGTGTCGGAGGCGCGCATGCCGAGCTTGTCGAGCTTGCGGGCGATCTCGACGCCCTTGGTCTTCATCGGCAGGCAGATCAGCGTCTTGTTGCGGTGGACCGGGCCTTCGCCGGTGTTGGCGAGCAGGCACATCCAGTCGGCCTGCGTGCCGTTGGTGGTCCACATCTTGCCGCCGTTGATCACATAATCGCCGCCGTCTTTCTTGGCGGTCGTCTTGATCGAGGCGACGTCGGAGCCCGCGCCCGCTTCCGAAACGCCGAGGCACGCGACGTACTCGCCCGTGATGCTCGGCTTGAGAAACTCCTCGCACAACTCATCCGAGCCGTTTTTCGTGAGCGCCGGCGTCGCCATGTCGGTCTGCACGCCGATCGCCATCACGGCGGAAGCCGACTTCGCGGCGCCCAGTGCCTCGCAGAACGCGACCTCGTAGGAATAATCGAGCCCCTGCCCGCCGAATCTCTCCGGCTTGTGGATGCCGAGCAGGCCCTGATCGCCCATTTTGCGGAACAGCTCGTGCGCCGGAAAAATGCCGGCCTCTTCCCACTCCTGCGCATACGGATTGATCTCGGCTTCGACGAATTTCGTCACCGAGCGCATCAGTTCGCGGTGCTGTTCGGTATAGAGCATGCGTTTCGCTCCGGGTGTTTTGCTTGACGTAGCATATTGCATCGGACAAGACTTACAAAGCATTTGCTTGGTACGCAGAAAACCGATGGCACCTTACCAATCCGTCTTCCGCGACGGCCTGTTCGCCGGGCAGGCCGGCATCGTGACGGGCGCCGGCAGCGGGATCGGGCGCTGCACGGCGCATGAATTGGCCGCGCTCGGAGCACGCGTGGCGCTCATCGGCCGCAAGGCGGAAAAGCTGGAAGCGGTCGCGCGCGAGATCGCGCAAGCGGGCGGCGCCGCGCGCTGCTATGTCGCCGACATTCGCGAGGAAGAGCGCGTGGCCGAGGTCGTGCGCGCCGTTCTCGCCGATCACGGCCGCATCGATTTTCTCGTCAACAACGCGGGCGGGCAGTTTTTCTCGCCGCTGGAGAAGATTTCCGCCAAGGGCTGGGACGCTGTGGTGCGCACCAACCTCACCGGCGGCTTCCTGATGGCGCGCGAAACCTACACACAGTGGATGAAGGCCAACGGCGGCGCGATCGTGAACATGATCGCCGACATGTGGAACAGCATGCCCAACATGGGACACTCGGGCGCGGCGCGCGCCGGCATGCTGAATTTCACCGAAACCGCCGCACTCGAATGGGCGCCGGTGCGCGTGAACGCCGTCGCGCCCGGCTGGATCGCGTCGTCGGGGCTTGATCACTATCCGCCGCAGATGCGCGAACATATCCGCGCGCTGCCGAACAAGGTGCCGCTGAATCGGCTCGGCACGGAATCCGAAATCTCCGCCGCGATCGCGTTCCTGCTCTCGCCCGCCGCCGCGTTCATCTCCGGCTCCTGCATCCGCATCGACGGCGCGGTGCCGAACGTGAAGCCGAATTACACGCTGCCGCCGCGCGGGACGACGCAAGCGTTCGACGGGTTTCATCTCGCGACCAAGCCGAAGGTGCTGGAGTAGCTCTTGCCCGCCATCGACTCCAAAATCGATCTGAACGGCGAAGCGTTCACCCGCAATCGCGATCACATGCTCGCGCTGATCACGCAGCTGCGCGCGCTGGAGGATCGCGCCGCGACCAAATCGGCGGCAACCAAGCCGTTGTTCGACCGGCGCGGCCAGTTGCTGCCGCGCGAGCGCGTCGCGCGTTTGCTCGACATCGGCGCGCCATGGCTGGAGTTGTGTTCCATCGCGGGCTACGGCCTCGACACGCCCGATCTTGAAAAGTCCGTGCCGGGCGGCGGCATGATCGCCGGCATCGGTTACGTGTCGGGCGTGCGCTGCATGGTGGTCGCGAGCGACAGCGGCATCGATGCCGGTGCGATCCAGCACATGGGGCGCGAGAAGCTGCTGCGCGCGCAGGAACTGGCGCTGCGAAACAAGCTGCCCTTCGTGCATCTGGTCGAGTCCGCCGGTGCGAACCTGCTGCGGTACCGCGTCGAGGGTTTCATCCATGGCGGCGCGATCTTCCACAATCTGGCGAAGCTTTCGGCTGCCGGCGTGCCGGTCGTCACCGTGGTGCACGGCTCATCGACGGCGGGCGGCGCCTACATGCCGGGGCTCTCCGACTACGTCATCATGGTTCGCGGGCGCGCCAAGGCGTTTCTCGCAGGTCCTCCGCTGCTCAAGGCCGCGACCGGCGAGATCGCCACCGACGAAGAGCTTGGCGGTGCCGTGATGCACACGCATGTGTCCGGCCTTGGCGAATATCTCGCCGAGGACGATGCCGACGGCGTGCGCTTTGCGCGCGAGGTGATCGCGCGGCTGAATTGGGGCGCTGCGCCCACGCCTACGGCCAAGCCTCCGCGCTACGACGCGCAAGAGCTGCTCGGCATCATGCCGCCAGACCGCAAGTCGCCAGTCGACATGCGCGACGTGATCGCACGCTTCGCCGACGATTCGGATTTTCTCGACTTCAAGCCGGACTACGGCCCTGCCACCGTATGCGGGCATGCCGCCGTGCAGGGCTTTGCCGTCGGCATCGTCACCAACAACGGTCCGCTCGATCCCGCGGGCGCAACGAAGGCGACGCACTTCATCCAGACGTGCTGCCAGGCCGGCCTGCCGATCCTCTATCTGCAGAACACCACCGGCTACATCGTCGGCCGCGCGTCGGAAGAAGCCGGCATGATCAAGCACGGCTCGAAGATGATCCAGGCCGTATCGAACGCCAACGTGCCGCAGATCACCCTGATGTGCGGCGCCTCGTTCGGCGCCGGCAATTACGGCATGTGCGGGCGCGCCTACAATCCGCGCTTCCTGTTCTCCTGGCCGAACGCACAGACCGCCGTGATGGGCGCCGAGCAGGCCGCGCTCACGATGGCGAACGTGATGGAAGCAGGCGCACGGCGCAAAGGTCAGGAGCCGGATTCGGCGCAGATCGACGCGCTGAAGCAGAAGATCGTCGATAATTTCGAAAGCCAGAGCGGCGCGTTCGTGACCAGCGCACGCATGCTCGACGACGGCATCATCGATCCGCGCGACACGCGCAATGTGCTGGGCCTTACGCTTTCCATTTGCCACGAGGCCGACGCGCGCACCTTGCGGCCGGTGCAGTTCGGCGAAGCTCGGCCATGAATTTGCTCATCGCCAATCGCGGCGAGATCGCGCGGCGCATCATGCGCACCGCGCGGCGGATGGGGATAGGCACGATCGCGGTCTATTCCGATGCCGACCGCGACGCGCTGCATGTGCGCGAGGCGGATACGGCGGTGCGGATCGGCGCGGCTCCCCCGCGCGACTCCTATCTCAACATCGCGACAATCATCGACGCGGCCAAGCGGGCGGGCGCCGACACCGTGCATCCGGGTTACGGCTTCCTCGCCGAGAATGCGGACTTCGCGCAGGCCGCGCTTGATGCCGGCCTGACGTGGGTCGGCCCGCCGCCAGACGTGATCCGCCGGATGGGCGACAAGGCCGAGGCGAAGCGCATCGCCGAAGAGGCCGGAGTACCGACGATTGCCGGCGGCGAGGCGACCGCCGAGACCGCAAAGACCATCGGTTATCCGTTAATGATCAAGGCCGTCGCGGGCGGCGGTGGACGCGGCATGCGACTTGTCCGCGCCGAAAACGAGCTTACAGCGGCGTTCGATGCAGCACGCTCGGAAGCCGAGCACGCGTTCGGAAACGGCCGGCTGCTGCTGGAACGCGCGCTCACCGGCGCCCGGCACATCGAAATCCAAATCTTCGCCGACCAGCACGGCAACGTGCTCCATCTCGGCGAGCGCGACTGCTCGGTGCAGCGGCGCCATCAAAAGCTGATCGAGGAGAGCCCCTCGCCGGCCGTCGATGCGACCTTGCGCGAACAGATGGGCGCCGCGGCGGTCGCGCTGGCAAAGGCCGTGAGCTACGTCGGCGCCGGGACCATCGAGTTCCTGCTCGATGCGGACAGGCAATTCTATTTCATGGAGATGAACACGCGGCTGCAGGTCGAGCATCCGGTGACCGAGGCGATCGCCGGGATCGATCTGGTCGAGTGGCAGCTTCGCGTCGCAAAGGGCGAGCGCTTCACCCGGCAGCAAGCCGATATCCGGTTTCACGGTCACGCCGTCGAGGCGCGGCTCTGTGCCGAAGACCCGGCGCGGGATTTCCTGCCCCAAGCCGGGCGCATCGCGTTGTGGCAGCCCGCCGAGGGCGTGCGGACCGACCATGCGCTGGAGCCCGGCAGCGAAGTCTCGCCGCACTACGACTCGATGGTCGCCAAGGTCATCGCGCATGGCGCGACGCGGGACGAAGCATGCGAACGCCTCGCCCGTGCGCTGGACAGCACCGTGGCGCTTGGGCTTGCGACCAACAAGGCGTTCCTCGCCGCCGTGCTGCGCGACGAAGAGTTTGCCACGCAAGGCGCCACGACGGATTTCCTCAGCCGCTTTTCAGCTCCCCCGGCGAAACCCGATGCGCGCACGCTCGGCATTGCCGCAATGCTGCTCGCCCGCAACGGCGGTTACGGCGAATGGACGTCCTGGAGCAACAACCCCGGCCGCGCGATGCAGGTCCGGTTCGGCGGGGATGATGTCGCGCTGACGTGCGAGCGCGGAGGCTATCGCGCACGCGCGCTCGGCGAGGACATCGCGCTCGACGATGATGACCGGCGCGTTGTTCACGTCATCGAGCCCGGCGCTGTGCACCTCGCCCGCGCCGGCCAGAGCTACAGCCTCGAGAACACCACGCATGCGCCGCCCGCCCGGCGCAGTGCCGCCGCAAGCGACGGCCGTCTGGTCGCGCCGATGAACGGCCGCGTGGTTGCCGTCAACGCCGCGGCCGGCGATACCGCCGAGGCGGGCAAGACCTTGGTGGTGCTCGAAGCCATGAAGATGGAGCATGCGCTGAGCGTGCCGACGGCCGCGCGGATCAAGGCCGTGCATGTCGCGCCGGGCACGCAGGTCGCCCCGGGTCAGCTGCTGGTCGAGCTGGAGCCCGCGTCATGAAGGCGCACCCGGCGCTCACCGACGAGCATGAGGCGCTGCGCGACACCATGCGCCGCTTCGTTGCGCGCGAGATCGCGCCGCATGCGAGCGCATGGGACGAGGCGGAGGAATTCCCGCGCGAGCTTTACAGACAAGCCGCCACCGCGGGCCTGCTCGGCATCGGATTTCCCGAGGAGTACGGCGGCACGCCCGCTGACCTGTTCACCCACGTGATCCTCGCCGAGGAGATCGCACTCGCCGGCGTCGGGGGCGTGCATGCCGGGCTGTTCTCGCACCAGATCGGTTCGCCGCCGGTCGCAAGCGCCGGCAGCGCGGAGCTGAAAGCCCGGGTGCTGCCGCCCGTGATGGCGGGCGAGAAAATCTCCGCGCTCGCCATCACCGAGCCGGGCGGCGGCTCGGACGTCGCCAACCTGCGGACGTCTGCGCGCCGCGACGGCGGCGACTATCTGGTGAACGGCGAGAAGACCTTCATCACGTCGGGCATGCGCGCGGATTTCTACACCGTGGCGGTGCGCACCGGCTCACCCGGGGCGTCCGGCGTCTCGCTCCTCCTGATCGAGCGCGAGCGCGACGGTTTTTCGCGCACGCCGCTGAAAAAGATGGGCTGGTGGTGCTCCGACACGGCGACCCTGCATTTCGACAATGTGCGCGTGCCGGCGGAAAACCTGATCGGCGAGGAGAACGCCGGCTTCCGCATCATCATGCGCAACTTCAACGCCGAGCGGCTCGGCATGGCGGCCGCCGCCGTCGGCTTTGCGCAGGCCTGCCTCGATGAGGCGGTCGATTGGGCGCGCGAGCGCAAGACCTTCGGCAAGCATCTGATCGAGCATCAGGTGGTGCGCCACAAGCTCGTCGAGATGCAGACGCGCATCCATGCGGCGCGCGCGCTTACCTACGACACCTGCTGGAAGCTCGAAGGGAGCCCACGCGATAAAACGTTCATCGCGCAGCTCGCAATGACCAAGAATCTCGCGGGCCAGGCGATGCAGTTCTGCTCGGGCGAGGCCGTGCAGATTCTCGGCGGCGCCGGCTTCATCCGCGGCACGCGTTCCGAACGCGTCTATCGCGAGGCCAAGGTGTTCATGATCGGCGGCGGCGCGGAGGAAATCATGAAGGACCTCGCGGCACGGCAACTCGGATGGTGACCATGGAAGCCGCCGAAACAATCGAAGCCAAGATCCGGCGCCTGTTCGAGGCGAGCGTGCCGTTCAATCGGGTGCTCGGGCTGAAGGTCGAATCGATAGAGCCGGACGCCCCGAAACTTCGCTTTGACATGCGGCCGGAACTGATCGGCAATCCGCGCCGGCAGATCCTGCATGGCGGCGTGATCTCGGCGGTTCTCGATGTCGCGGCGGGCTTCGCGGTGCATCTGGCCGTCGCGAGGCAAAAATCCGAAGAGGCGATCGTCGGCCATTTCCCGACCATCGGCACGATCGACCTGCGCGTCGATTATCTGCGCCCCGGCCGCGGCAACTACTTCATCGCCACGGGCCGCGTCGTGCGCCTCGGCAATCGCGTCGCGGTCGCGCACATGGAGATGCATAACGATTCCGGCGAGCTGATCGCCACCGGCGGAGCGGCCTATATGGTGGGGTGAGGCGTAACCACCGACCTCATCCTGAGGGCGATGATCCCGGACTTGACGGATGTTGGGAAGCATGTCAACCTGACCATGGGAGGGGCTAATGCGCGCCCCTCCTTGGGTACTAGCCATGGCTGACTCTGAAATCCCCCGAACGATGGGGGACGCTATTCTCAAATTTTTGTGGAATAGCTCCCCGTTTATTTTCGTTTTGTTGGCCCTCGAGCGGGGATTCGAGGGCCATTTATGGCAGGCTGCCTCTTGCCTCATTGCTTTCATCATCAACCTGCTGATTGTCCTTAAGTGGGACTATCTAATTCGGGTCGTCGGGAGCCGGAAAATGACGCTCTTTTGGGTTCTCCTTGCCGTAGTAAGCGCGCTCGTCCTTGGCATTGCCATTGGCAAACTAGTTGGGCGAGTTCAAATCGGTAACTCGACGGCTATTGTAACACCCACCATCGAAACGGGCCGCATCGCGTGGAATTTCGAGGAAGCGGCTAGAGGGCTCGGATACTTTTTGGGATTTCATCGGCAGGGCAACGAAGAAGTTCGGATAAGCGGCTTCGCCGCGCACGGCCGTAATACCAGCGATGACCCGATCACGAGCCTTAAGGGCTATGTGCGTTCGGACATCACCAATCAACAGTTTCTTATCTACGTGATGGCTGAGGACCCGAATAGGCCCAGTGATCCATTCGCCAA
>JAXDOA010000150.1:0-3945 GCA_034669125.1 Hyphomicrobiales bacterium | reverse complement strand
CTGAACCAGCCGATCGAGCAGTGCCGGTTATTCATGGTGTTCGACGGGCGCTGGAAATACATCCATGTCTCGGGTTTCCGGCCGATGCTCTACGATCTCCAAAGCGATCCAAAGGAGTTCGATGATCGTGGCGGGGATCCGTCATGCGCCGCTGAGATCGCCCGCCTGCAGGCCGCGCTGTTTGACTGGGCGCTGCATCCCAAGGGTCACATCACCACCAGCAACGAGAAGATCGCCGCCTATGCCGACAACCAGCTTCAGATCAGAGGCGGCATTCTGATCGGCATCTGGGACGAGGCGGAGCTGGCCGCGATCCGGCAGAAGATCGGACTGCGCCCTAATTTGTGATCTTGTACCCCGTCGCCTTGACGATGGGCTGCCAGAACGCCGTGTTAGCGGCTAACTCCTGTGTCAGTTGCTCGGGAGTCGTTCCGACAGGAATCAGGCCGATCGCGAGCAGCTTCTCGCGCACATCCGGCTTGGTGAGCACCGCAGCGACGGCCGCACTGAGCCTCTTCGCGAACTCCGGCGGACTGCCGGCCGGGAGCCACATGCCGTACCAGGCGTCCGCGACGAGGTCGATGCCGCTTTCCTTCAAGGTTGGTACCTCAGGCAGGAATGGCGATCGCTCGGCGCTGCTGACCGCCAGAATGCGAACCGAGCCTGCCTGGTGCGAGGGAATGGCATCCGAAAGCGTATTGACCGCGAACGGCAGATGCCCACCAATGACATCCTTCACCACTGCCGGGCTGCCGCGATAGGGAACACGCGTCATTGGCAGGTTGAGCGCGGCCTCTATCCGGGTCCCGGCGAAATGCGGAATGGTCCCGTTGCTCGGGATGCCGTAAGCGGCCTTCCCGGTGTTGGCCCTCAGCCATGCGGTGAGCTCGGCGAAGTTGCGTGCGTTGGTAGCGGGGCCGGTGATGACCGCGAACTCGAAGCGGCTGAGCAGGGATACCGGTGTGAAGTCCTTTGCCTGATCGAAGCTCGGCTTTGTCTCGACCATCGGCAGCAAATACATCGTTGGACCGGTGGTCACGAGAATTGTTGCGCCGTCCGGCGCCGCATTCATGACTGACTTAATGCCGATCAGCCCGTCGCCGCCGGTGCGGTTCTCGACGATGATATGACGGCCGAGCAGCGGCCCGAGGTGCTCGGCAAGGACGCGGCAAGTCAGGTCCCCGCTGCCGCCCGCCGCAAATGGAAAGACGATCTTGGTGAGCGGGCCGGATTGCGCCCATGCGTTCGGGACGAGCGGCAGCGCCGTGCAGCCGGTGAGAAATGCCCTGCGATCAATCATCGTCATCCTCGCCATCGTCATCTTCGGCGCGCGCGCCGTCGAATACCAGCCCCTTGATCACGGCGCCGCGTCCGAACTTCTCGCGCACTTTATCCACCGCGTGCTCGGCCTTGGCGGCGCGCTCGCCCTTGTGATCGACGAGGTCGGCGGCGTCGGCCTTGTCGCCCTCGACCAGATTTGAGGTGCCGATGCCGAGCAGGCGGAATGTCGTGCCGTCGATCTCGCGCGCCAGCAGGTCGCGCCCGGCCTCGAAGAGGCGCGCGGCAAGCTGCGTCGGCTCGCCGAGCGAGCGGGCGCGCGTCCTGATGCGGAAGTCCGCGGTCTTGAGCTTGAGCGTCACGGTCGAGCCCGCGATGCCGCTCGCCTTGAGGCGCCGCGACACGCGCTCGCACAGCGACCAGAGGATCTTCTCCAGCGGCTTGAACGCCGCGATGTCCTCGCCGAATGTCGTCTCTGCCGAAACGCTCTTGGTTTCGCGCTCCGGATTGACGCTGCGATCGTCGATGCCGCGCGACAGCCGCCACAGCCGGCGTCCCTCGACGCCATAGCGGCGCATCAGGTCGGTCTCGTCCGCGCGCTGGAGGTCCGCGATGGTGTTGTATCCGTCGCGTTGGAGCCGGGCCTGCGCGACCTTGCCGACGCCCCAGATGAAGCCGACAGGTCGGGGGGAAAGGAAGCTCACCGCCTCGTCGCGGCTAAGCACCGCGAAACCGCGCGGCTTGTCGAGGTCGGAGGCGATCTTCGCCAGAAACTTGTTGGCCGACAGTCCGATCGACACCGTGATGCCGATGTCGGCTTCGACGCGCCGGGAAAAGCGCGCAAGCGAGCGTGCCGGGCTCATGCCGTGCAGCCGCTCGGTGCCGGTCAGGTCCATGAACGCCTCGTCGATGGAGAGCGGCTCGACCTGCGGGGTGAGTTCGAACATCAGCCGCCGCACCTCGCGGCCGACGCGAACATACTTCTGCATGTCGGGCGAAATGATCGTTGCGTGCGGGCACAGCTTGCGCGCCTTGAACATCGGCATCGCCGAATGGATGCCGTACGTGCGCGCAATGTAGCAGGCGGTCGAGACCACGCCGCGCTTGCCGCCGCCGATGATCAGCGGCTTGTCGGCGAGTGTCGGATTGTCCCGTTTCTCGATGGTCGCGTAGAACGCGTCGCAATCCACGTGTGCGATGGAGAGCGCGTTCAGTTGTGCGTGCCGGATCACGCGCGGGGAGCCGCACGCAACGCAGCGCCGGTCGGCATCGGCGGCATCGGCGGCATCGGCAAGACAGTCGCGGCAGAAGCCCGCCATCGGATCAGGGTACCTCCCGCTGCCATGGCCGCCCGCTCAGCACCGCCTGGGCGTGCTCGACATCCTGCGGCGTCACGCCGGCATGCTCCGCGACGGCAAGCAACAGCGCCTCGTCGCCCGCCACATGGTCGAGGACTCCGGCCAGGAAGGCGGGATCGGCCGCGGCATGCCGAATCATCTCCGGCCCGATGCCTGTGCTGGCGAGAAACTGCCCCAGACGCTCGGGGTCCCCGGCCATGAAGGCGAGCGCCTGAATCGCGAGGTTTTCAGCGATTTTGCGGGTGATACGGCCACCTTTCGCCATCGCTGTTTGCCTTTCCGTAACGTATCGCCCGTAGGGTTTTACTAAGATTCTGCCCATTCGCGCGCCGGGGGCGAGGCGGGTTCTTTGGCTTGTACGCCAGGGAATCGCCAGATGGGGTAGCCGGAGGGGCCGAAATGGCCAAGACCGTCCTGATCGTGGAGGACAACGAGCTCAACATGAAGCTCTTCCACGACCTGTTGGAGGCGCACGGCTACCACACCGTCGGAACCCGCAACGGGATCGAGGCGCTCGATCTCGCCCGCAAGCATCGCCCAGATTTGATCATCATGGATATCCAATTGCCCGAAGTGTCCGGTCTCGAAGTCACCAAGTGGCTGAAGGACGATCCCGAACTCAAGTCGATCCCCGTGGTGGCGGTGACCGCATTCGCCATGAAGGGGGATGAGGAGCGCATCCGCGAGGGCGGCTGCGAAGCCTATCTGTCGAAGCCGATCTCGGTCGGAAAATTCATCGAGACGGTCCGCCACTTCCTGGGAACGGCCTGAGGTTTCGATGACCGCCCGTATCCTTGTCGTTGACGATGTCCCGGCCAATGTGAAGCTGCTGGAAGCGCGGCTCAGCGCCGCCATTTCGGGATCGCTGATGCCGATGTCGCGCGAGGTGACGGCGCGCATGCGCAATTCGTCGGCCGCCATCTTGAGCCGCACCAGCGAGCGCACGCGCGCGAGCAGCGCGATGTCAGATACCGGCTTCGTCAGGAAATCGTCGGCGCCGGCCTCAAGGCCGCGCACGCGGTCGGACGGCTGGTCGAGCGCCGTGACCATCACGACCGGAATGTGGTGCGTGACCGGGTTCGCTTTCAGCCGGCGGCACACTTCGAAGCCGTCCATCTCCGGCATCATCACGTCGAGCAGCACGATGTCGCATTGCGCGCGTTCGCAGAGCGCGAGCGCCTCGGCGCCGGAGTTGGCCGTCGAGACGTCGAAATACTCGGCGGTGAGCCGTGCTTCGAGCAGCTTCACATTCGCCGGAATGTCGTCGACGACGAGGATGCGCGCAGTCATCGGCGCTCCTCCGTTCCGA
>JAXDOA010000149.1:0-7986 GCA_034669125.1 Hyphomicrobiales bacterium | reverse complement strand
CGGTATCGATCGCGCCGTCGATCACCACATGCGCCACGTGAATGCCTTCCGGCCCGAGCTCGCGCGCCATGCTCTGGGCCACCGCGCGCAAGGCGTGCTTGCCGCTCGCGAACGCCGCATATCCGGCGCGGCCGCGCACGCTGGCGGTCGCGCCGGTGAACAGGATCGTGCCGCGGCCGCGCGGCACCATGCGCTTGGCCGCCTCGCGGCCCATCAGGAATCCGCCGAAGCACGCCATCTCCCACACCTTGAAGAACACGCGTGCGGTGGTTTCGCGGATCGAAAAATTCACATTCGCGCCGATGTTGTAGACCGCGACCTCGATCGGCCCGACCTCGTTCTCGATGGTGTCAACGAGCGCCACCATCTCGTCTTCCTTGCGGGCATCGCTGCCGAACGCACGTGCCTTGCCGCCTGCGCTTTGGATTGTGGTGACGAGCGGGGCGAGCTTGTCGGCATGACGGCGCGTTACGCACGCCACATACCCCTCGCGCGCGAAGCGCCGCGCAATGGCGCCGCCGGTCGCATCGCCCGCACCGATCACCAGAACGGCCTTGTCGCTCATGCGTCCCTCCCGGTCAGCTTGACAAAGTGCGATTTTGGCCGCGCGATCTCAAGTCCGCGCGACCGGGAGGAACCATGCGCACGATCGAGTTCTTCTTCGACTACGGCAGCCCGACCGCCTATCTCGCCTACACCCAGCTTCCCGGCATTGCGCAACGCACCGGCGCGACGATCGTCTACCGGCCGATGCTGCTCGGCGGCGTGTTCAAGGCGACCGGAAACCATTCGCCGGTCACGATTCCCGCGAAGGGTGCGTGGATAGCCAAGGACCTGCCGCGCTTCGCGGCGCGCTACGGCGTCCCGTTCGCGCACAATCCGTACTTTCCGATCAACACGCTCAATCTCATGCGCGGCGCCATCGCGGCGGATCGTGAGGGCGGCCTGTTGCCTTACAGCGACGCGATCTACCGCGCGATGTGGGCCGACAAACGCAACATGGAGGACCCGATCGTGATCGGCGGGGTGCTGCGCGATGCCGGCTTCGATCCCGCCGCCATGATGGCGGCACCGCGGAGGTCAAGGACAGGCTGCGGCTGAATACCGAAGAGGCGGTCGCGCGCGGTGTGTTCGGCGCGCCGACCTGTTTCGTCGGCGATGCGATGTTTTTCGGGCAGGACCGGCTCGATTTCGTCGAGGAAGAGTTGCGGCGGGCACCATAAGCGTCAGTCGAGCGGCATCCCGATCTCCGCCATGGCGCGGATATCGTCGGACGACGGCACGCGGACGCGCTTCCGCAGGATGTCCGCGCCGAGGACGAGATTGTAGTTGCTCGTTCCGTCGTACCTGTGGTGCATGAAATGGTTGCGGTACACGGCTTTCATGTACTTCGTGCGCAGCAGAAACGCGACGAAGGCTGGAGCGTTTTTCTGCCCGTCTGCAAATGAGCGGTGCAGGTAAGGGTGCACCCAATAGCTCAAGGCCGGCGGCAGCATCAGAGCGAGGCCCGAACCAATTGCCATTGCGGCCGGCAGGAAGAGGCTGAGTATCGATGCAGACAACAAGGCAGGCAGCGCAAACACAAATCCACCCTCGGCATGAATCCGGTTCGCGTAATCCCCGCCCATGATGATGCGGCCATGCCGCCCGCGCGCGAGCAGAACGGCATCGACGCGTGCGCGTTGATCCGGCGAGTCGAATTGCGTGATATGGTTTCGGCGGAACGTCTGGTGGTGGTGAATGACGTGATGCGAGAAGTAGGTATTCAGCGGCACGCGGAACAGCCGCGGATGGCGCCGCCATGCCCGCACCCATGGCGCGGGCGCGTCGGATACATATTCATGCAGGATCGACTCGATGAACGAGCCGATGAAATATCCAACCGCGAGGCCGGTCAGAAAATAGAACACGACAATCATTACCGACGCTCCTCGGGCCCATAGGCCCTCACCCGCCCCAGCGGGCACGCACATGGTAATGGATCAGGTAGCGCCGATCCATTACATCATTCAGAGGTTGCGCGCGGTCAAAACGGGCTGATCGGAAAATAGCGCAGCCACAGATCGGTGAAGCGGCCCTTCTCCCACAGCCGGAACAGCGCCCAGTTGAAGGCGAGCCGCAGCGTGTCGTTGCCGCGCTTGATCGCGATGCCGACGCCCTCGCCGAAATAGCGGCTCTCGGTGAACGGGCCGCCGACGAACACGCAGCAGCCGGCCGAGTCCGTGCCGTTGAGCCAAAAGGCGAGCGCGATGCCGTCGCCGAACAGCAGATCCGCCTCGCCCTTGCGCAACCCTTCGCGCGCCGCCTCCATGTTGGGGTAGGGCTTGAGCTCGGCTTCGGTGAAGAAGGCCTTCAGATAGGCCTCATGCGCGGTGCCGCCGACGACCGCGACTTTCTTGCCCTCGATCGCTTCCGGAACGGCATCGCGTAAGGTCGTGTCGCGGCGCGCCACGAACCGGGCCGGCGCGCGGTAATACGGATCCGAGAAATCCACGCGCTGGCGCGTCTCGGGCGTGACGGCGAGCGAGGCGATCACGGCATCGGCGCGATTCTCGGCCAGCGCCTGCAGCAGCGTGTCGAAGCGGCGCAACTGGATGGTGCACTGGATCTTCAGTTCCTCGCAGATCAGCCGCGCAAGCTCGACATTGAAGCCGGCCGGATTTCCGTCCGGGCCTGCGTAGTTGAACGGCGGATAATCGAACTCGGTGAGGAAGCGGATTTGCGAGATGCGCGAGGTGTCCGGCCGTTCGGGGCGCCGCCGCGGATCCCAGAAGCCCGGCACCGTCACCGGCGATTGAACAGTTTGCGCGGCGGGAGATTGAGCCTGAGCTGGCGCGAACGACCAAATCGCGAATGCGGCGATCAAAGCAGACAGTAATTGTGAGCTAAAACATTGTGACAAAGACGATTTTTCCCTCTTACCGTGGTACAGTTGCTTCATTAGACTTAGAACTTGGTGGTTGCATTCGGGAAGCGGCAGCGGGTTTGCTTATAGACCAATTGCCGTGATGGGGCAGCGGTTTGAGTAGCGTCTATTCCGAGGACACCGGAGAGCCGCGGCGGCGTGCCGCGGCTCGGTCATTCGTTCCGGAACCGAGCCGCGTCAGTCTCGGGCCGCAAAGTCGCGGCCGGTCGCGCTGCCCCGAACTGGATTGCCTGCGCAACCGCCTGCCGCCCGGAACGCTCGCCGCCGCCGAGCAACGCGCGGTCGCGCTCGGGATCGGCGCCGACCGTGTGCTGATCACGGCGGGCGTACTCACCGAGGACGAATATGTGCGGGCGCTGGCCGCGTGGCTGCACGTCCCGTTCGAGCCGCTCGACGTGCCGCGCGCCGCGTGTCCGCTACCCGGCGGGCAATTCATCGATGCGGCGAAATTCGGATTGCTGCCGCTGCACATCGGTGGTGCATTCATCTACGTGGTCGCCCCGCAAGTTCTCACGGCGCGCCGCCTCGTGACGGGCGCGCATCCATTGCCGAAGGATCGCTTCCGGCTGACATCGCCGCAGCGGCTGCGGCAGTTCGTGCTGCGGCACGGAACGAACGCGCTCGGCCTGCGCGCCGCAGAAGCGTTGCGTATGGCGCGGCCCGACCTTTCGGCCGCCGTATGCCCGCCGCCGGTGCGCGCCGCGTGGCTCGCCGGCATGGCGGCGGTCGTGAGCGCGGCGATCGTGTTTCCCGGTCCCGCGGCGGTGCTGACCAGTGCGGCGCTTGCCCTGACGTTTCTCGCCTGGACGGGCCTGCGCCTTATCGGTGCGGCCACCCCATGGCGCGGATGGCGCACCATACGCCTTCCGGCACACGATCTGCCGATCTACACCATCATCGTCGCGCTCTACGACGAGGCGACCGCGGTGCCCGGCCTGATCGCCGCGTTGCGCCGGCTCGATTACCCGCGCGAAAAACTGCAGATCATCCTTGCGCTCGAGCCGGACGACGTGGCGACGCAAAGCGCCGTTGCGCGGCTCGAACTCGGCCCGCCGTTCGACGTCCTGATCGCGCCGGACCATGGCCCGCGCACCAAACCGAAAGCGCTCAATGCCGCCCTCGCGCTCGCGCGCGGAACGTTCACGACCGTGTTCGATGCCGAAGACCGCCCCGCGCCGGATCAGTTGCACCGCGCACTCGATGCGTTCGAAGCACAAGGCGCCGCGATCGCCTGCGTGCAGGCGCGGCTGACCATCGACAACACCGCCGACGGCTGGCTCGCGCGGCTGTTCACCGCCGAATATGCGGGGCTGTTCGATGTGCTGCTTCCCGGACTGTCGGAACGCAAACTGCCGCTGCCGCTTGGCGGCTCATCGAACCATTTCCGTACCGACGCCCTGAGAGCGGTCGACGGCTGGGACCCATACAACGTGACCGAAGACGCCGACCTCGGCATGCGCCTCGCCCGCTTCGGCTTCGGCGCGACCGTAATCGGCTCGACCACGTACGAGGAAGCGCCCGCGCGCGTCCGCCCCTGGATCCGCCAGCGCACGCGCTGGTTCAAGGGCTGGATGCAGACGTGGCTGGTGCATATGCGTCACCCGGTGCGGCTCGCGCGCGAACTCGGCGTGCGCGGATTTCTGACGCTCCAGCTCGTGGTCGGCGGCACCGTGCTGTCCGCACTGGTGCATCCGCTGTTCATCGCGATGTTCAGCTATGCGATGGCGACCAATACCCTGTTTCCCGTCGGGGCCGATCTTTCCTCCGCGGTGCTCGCCGCTTTGTGCGGCGGCGCGCTGATCGCCGGCTATCTCACCTCGGCTGCGCTCGGGCTGATCGGGCTCAAGCGCCGTGGACTCTCGCGCCACGGCTGGGTGCTGCTGCTGATGCCGGTGCACTGGCTGCTGCTGTCGGTCGCGGCGTGGCGCGCGCTCTGGCAGCTGGTGCGCGATCCGTATCGCTGGGAGAAGACTGCGCACGGGCTCGCCCGCACCTCGCGCCTTGCCGCGCAAACCGCCACCGCGCGCACGATCGTGCTCAGAGGTAGCGGCGCAATTCGGCGGCCGCGTCCTCGGGCCGCCTTCTCAGGCTGAACGGCGAAACGAACTGCCCGTTCTTGTCCATCAGATAGACGATGGCGGTGTGGTCCATCGTGTAGTCGCCGTCCTTGAGCGGGACCTTCTTGTAATAGACCCGATACGCCTTCGCGACGGCCGCGAGTGCGTCCGCATCGCCGCCGACTCCGATCAGGCGCGGATTGAAGCTCGTCAGATAGTCCTTGAGCACGGCCGGTGTGTCGCGCTCGGGGTCGACCGTGACGAACAGCGCATTCACCTTCTCGGCGTCCGCGCCGAGCTTGTCCATGATCTGCGAAATATCCGCGAGCGCGGTCGGGCACACTTCGGGGCAATGGGTGAAGCCGAAGAACACCAGGAACGGCCGGCCCTTGAGGTCCTGATCGCTGATGCTCTTGCCGTTCTGGTCGGTGAGCCGGAATGGACCGCCGATCGCCGCGGTGGGATTGGCGAGGGGCGAAGCGCCGCGTCCGGTCACGAGCAGCACCACCGCGAAGCACAGCACGAGCCCCGCCAGAAATGCGGAGAGGATGAGCAGCAGGCGGGTGGTGCGAGGGTTCATGTTCTTTGGTGAGCTAGAAGCAGGCCGCGATGCCGGCCGCGATCATCTCGAAGAACACCGCCGTGCCGTAGTGCGCCCAGAGGACAAGCGCGGCGGCCATCAGCACGCCGGCCACCGCGCCCACCAGCAGAAACGGGCGCGACATCAGCGGCGAGTTGAGTGCGGCGTCGGGCATGGCTCTTCGGCCTCTAGATAGGCTCAGCCGCCCCACCCGGCAACCTCAGTTAAACAACACCGGCAATTTCCGCGGCCCACGCACCGTTCCTTCCGACCATGTCACCTTGGCGGCCGGATCGAGATGGAATTCCGGGATGCGCTTGAGCCATTCCTGCAGCGCGACCGTGATTTCCATGCGGGCGAGGTTCGAGCCGATGCAGCGGTGGATGCCCAGCCCGAAGGCGGCGTGGCGGTTCTCCTTGCGGTCGATCATCACGTGGTCGGCGTCCTTGAACACGGCCGGATCGCGGTTCGCCGCCGGGAACGAGAGCAGCACCATCTGCCCCGGTTTCATCGGACAGCCGCCGATGGTCGTGTCCTTGATCACCTCACGCGCCATGGTGACCGGCGCATAGGCGCGCAAGAATTCCTCGACCGCGGTCGGGATCAGGGCCGGATCGGCAACAAGGCGCTGGCGATCCTGCGGATGCTGCGCCAGATGCCAGAAGCACGAGCCGATCGCGCTCCAGGTCGTGTCGATTCCGGCAATCAAAATCAGGCGCATCGCGCCGAGCAGATGATCCTCGGTAATCGGCGCCCCGTCGATCTTGGCTTCCATCAACCGGCTGATGAGATCGTCGCGCGGCGCGCTGCGGCGCTTCTCGATCTCGGCCTGGAAATACTTGGTCGTTTCGCCGATCGCCTTCATCAGCACGTCCGGCCGCGTGATGCCGAGTTCGAGGATGTCGTGGATCCATGTGCGGAAGCGGTCGCCCTCTTCCTCGGGCAGGCCGAGCATCACGGCGATGACCCGCACCGGAATTTCCTGCGCGTAGTCGACCGCGGCATCGCAGCCGCTCTTGTCGGCGAAGCCCGCGACCAGCTTGCCGCAGATCTCGCGCGTGTGCTGCTCGTAGCGCTTGATCGCGTCGGGCGTGAAGGCGGGCAGCAGCAGGTTCTTCGCCGGCCGGTGCTCGGGCGGATCGGAGGTGATCGGCGGCGCGGGAATGCGCGGCGGCGGCGTCTCGCGCACGATGATGCGACGCGAGGAGAAATTCTCGGTGTCGTAGGCGACCGCGCGCACATCCTCATAGCGCGACGGGAAGTAAACGCCACGGAAACGCTCGGTGTGGGCAACCGGGCACTTTTCGCGCAGCTCTTCCCAGATCGGGTACGGATTCTCGATCCAGCGCGGATCGAGATGATCGAAGTCGGTGGCCCAGTCGTCGACCGGCGGGCGCGTGCTCATGCTTTTTCCTCGATGACGTCGATGGCGAGCTCGGGGCAGTTGGCCTTGGCGAGGTACGCCTTCTCGATGAGCGCCTCCGGGACGGTGCCGTCGCCGGCCTCGCGCGCGTTGCCAAGCTCGTCGAGCACGAACAGCTCGGGCGCGAGCGCCGCGCAGCGCGCGTGGCCCTGGCATTTCTCAGGGTCGACCTTGACCTTTGTCACGCGCGGGCGTCCCCCCTTGGGCGTCCGCCTTCGCCAAGGAAACGGCGGACTTTCTTCGTCACAACATGGCTTGCCAGTCGAAGCTCCGGAGGAGCGAAGACTGGAGCGGGCGATCGGGATCGAACCGACGACATTCAGCTTGGGAAGCTGACGTTCTACCACTGAACTACGCCCGCGCTCGGGGGACAATAGCGAAGGGGGTGGGAGCGGAGCAATGGGCAAAGGGAGTCACGCGCATGAGATGTCCCGGATTTCGCTGACGCTCAATCCGGGTCTTGCGCCATCTTACAGGGCATGACGCGCCTGTTACTTCATTTGCCAGCCGACCACTACGCCGTCTTGAACCGTGACGCGCAAATTAAATCGCGTGGCCGTCTGTTGGAAGTATTTCCAGACCTCTTTGGAAGTGCGCTTGGTAACAATCTTATCCACCGCCTCGGGCTTGCCTACAGCGTAGCTTAGCTGCTCGGCCGTCATCCCCTGCCATATCTGGCCACCTAGGATTTTCTGAGCGGTCTCCGGGTTGTACTTGTCGATAACGGCAACGAGTATCACGGCTACAACGACGACGACGATGGCCAAGAGGATAGGCGTCGTAGCGATGAGATAAATGATGAAGAATAATTCGTGCACGCTACACCCGCCTCGCTATTCCTTCAGCCCCAGCTTCTGCTTCACCGAATTCATGTCGTCGGCATAATACTTCTTCGCGCAATCGGCGTTGTATGAGGCGACCTTTTGATTGTGGCCGGCCTCAAGGGCCTTGTAGGCGCGGACCCCGACGTTGTGCGCTTCGATGCGGGCATTCAGGGCGT
>JAXDOA010000148.1:0-4972 GCA_034669125.1 Hyphomicrobiales bacterium | reverse complement strand
ATGCGCGATCGGCACATAGACCAGCATCAGCCAGCCAGTGACAAACCACAGATAGGCCGAGAACCGCATGCGGTCGGCGACCGAGCCCGCCACCAGCGCGACGGTGATGACCGCGAAGGTCATCTGGTAGAGCATGAACACGGATTCCGGAATGGTCTTGGCGAGCGGGCTGATGGCGTTCAAGTCCATGCCATTCAGGAATAGACGCTCGAACGTGCCGATCACCGGGCCTTCGCCGGTGAATGTCAGGCTGTAGCCGGCCATCATCCAGAGGATCGAGCCGAGCGCCACCGCGGCCAGCGTCTGCGCCATGGTGGCGAGCACGTTCTTCTTGCGCACCATGCCGGAGTAGAACAGCGCCAGCCCCGGCACGCTCATCATCAGCACCAGGCCGGTTGCCGAGATCATCCAGGCGGTGTCGGCGGCATCGATCTTGGCGGGTTGTGCCGCAGCCTGGGCAAGCGCCGGCGTCGCGGCCATCAACATCGCAACGCAACTCAGCGCGCCTCTGCGCGCGGTTCCCAGTCCCGGCATTTCACCCCCCGATTTCCAGTTTTTTTATTGCGCGTCGTTGTCGGTCTCGCCGGTGCGGATGCGCAGCGCGTGCCCCACCTCGATGACGAAGATCTTGCCGTCGCCGATCTGTCCGGTTTTGGCGGCCGCGGCGATCGCCTCGACCACGCGCTCGGCACGTTCGTCCGCGACCACGACCTCGATCTTGATCTTGGGCAGGAAGTTCACCGTGTATTCGGCGCCGCGATAGATTTCGGTATGGCCCTTCTGGCGGCCGAAGCCTTTGACCTCGGCGACGGTCAACCCCGCGACGCCGATCTTGGTGAGCGCGTCGCGCACGTCTTCCAGCTTGAATGGTTTGATGATGGCGGTGACCAGCTTCATGGACGCTCCTTGGCTCTCTCTGCCCACGATATCGGCAATTCCATCAAATCTTAAGCAGAGAGTCGCGGTGCGGAAGCGCGCAGTCGCCTAACCTGTGGGCAAGTCACCAATTGCTCCCGCTTCTGAAATCTTGCTGCAATGCGGCAGGCCCACGCTGGAACGTCTCGAAGACGTGCCTATTGATAGCCATCAAGGTCGTCTCAGGGGCCTGCGCCATTCTGCGTGCGCGCAGAACCTGGCCGGGCCGGTGTTGCCCGACTTCAAGGGAGATTCTCCATGGCGCAGGGAAGCATTGCCCGAAAGGCCCCGGACACGATCGCGCCACCCGGCAAACTGACCGTCACGCTGACCGTCAACGGTGTCGAGCGGAAACTCAGCGTCGCGCCGTGGACCACCCTGCTCGATGCCCTGCGCGACCATCTGGATCTGACCGGGACCAAGAAGGGTTGCGATCACGGCCAATGCGGGGCTTGCACGGTCCTCGTCGACGGCCGGCGCATCAATTCATGCCTGACGCTCGCCGTCATGAAGGCCGGCGCGCAGGTGACCACGATCGAGGGTCTTGCCAATGACGGCGCGCTGCATCCCCTCCAGCAAGCCTTCATCGAGCACGACGCGTTCCAGTGCGGCTACTGCACGCCCGGGCAGATCTGCTCGGCCGCCGGGCTGATCGCGGAAGGCAAGGCGAAGAGCGCCGACGAGATCCGCGAACTGATGAGCGGCAACATCTGCCGCTGCGGCGCCTACCCCAACATTGTGGCGGCGATCCAGCAGGCGATGGGCCAGATGGGCGGCAAGTCATGATCAATTTCCAGTACGCGCGCGCCAACGACCTTGCCGATGCGGTGCGCCGGATCGCGGCCGATCCCGCCGCCAGGTTCATCGCGGGCGGAACCAACCTGATCGATCTGATGAAGATGGATGTCGAGCGCCCGTCGCGGCTGATCGATATCTCGGGGCTGCCGCTCAAGACCGTCGAGGAGACCGCGGAGGGCGGCCTGCGCATCGGCGCGCTGGTGCCGAATTCCGACCTCGCCTATCACCCGCTCGTGGAGAGCCGCTATCCGCTGCTTGGCAGCGCGATTCTGGCCGGCGCCTCGCAGCAGTTGCGCAACATGGCGTCGACCGGCGGCAATCTGCTGCAGCGAACGCGCTGCGCCTATTTCTATGACACCGCGACGCCCTGCAACAAACGCGAGCCGGGCAGCGGCTGCTCGGCCATCGACGGCCTCAACCGCATGCATGCGATCCTCGGCACCAGCGAAGCCTGCATCGCGACACATCCCTCCGACATGTGCGTGGCGCTTGCGGCGCTCGACGCCAGGGTCCATGTGGCGGGACCGGCGGGCGAGCGCGCGATTGCGTTCCGGGATTTTCACCGGCTGCCGGGAAACACGCCGCAGCTCGATACCAATCTGCATCCGAACGAGATCGTCACCGCGGTCGAGCTTCCGGCGCGCGGGTTTGCGGCGAACTATTCCTATCTGAAGATCCGCGATCGCCTTTCCTACGCGTTCGCGCTCGTGTCGGTCGCGGCGGCGCTGGAGCTGGACGGCGACCGCATCACGGAGGCGCGGCTCGCGCTCGGCGGCGTTGCGCACAAGCCGTGGCGCGATCCCGCGGCGGAGGCAGCTCTCAAGGGCCAGGCCCCCAGCGAAGGGAATTTCAAGCGCGCTGCCGATGTCCTGCTGCGCGACGCCAAGGGCTTCGAGCATAACGCCTTCAAGGTCGACCTTGCGCGCCGCGCCATCGTGCGCACGCTCACACAGGCCGCGCGCGGCACGCCGCAATCGCAGTCCAACAAGAAGATCGCGTGAGGCAGCCATGACAGCATACATCGGCACAGCCACGCCCCGCGTCGACGGCCGCGCCAAGGTGACCGGCGCCGCAAAGTATGCGGGCGAGTTCAACGTCGACGGTCTCGCCTACGGCGAAGTCGTGGAGTCCACCATCGCGAAGGGCCGCATCGTCCGCATCGACACCAGCGAGGCGCTGCGCGTCGCAGGCGTGCTCGACGTGCTGACCCACCGCAATCGCCCGCGCATGGCGGCCACGGACAAGGCCTGGAAGGACGATGTTGCGCCGGAGACGGGTTCGCCGTTCCGTCCGCTTTACGACGACAAGATCATGTTCAGCGGCCAGCCGATCGCGCTGGTATTGGCCGAGGAGTGGGAGATCGCGCGCTACGCCGCCTCGCTCGTGCGGATCGAATACGCCGCAGAACCGCACGCCACGGACCTGTGTGCGCAGCGCGACGCGGCCTTCGTGGTCGAGAAGCCCGAGAAGCCGCGCGGTGACGCCGCAAAGGCTTACGCGGCCGCCGACGTGCGCCACGAGGCGGAGTATTTCATTCCGACCGAGCACCACAATCCGATGGAGTTGTTCGCCTCCACGGTCGAGTGGCACGGCGGCGGCAAGCTCACCGTCTACGACAAGACGCAGGGCGTGCAGAACGTGCAGCGCTATCTGTGCGGCGTGTTCGACAAGAAGTCCGACGACGTGCGTGTGCTGTCGCCGTTCATGGGCGGCGGGTTCGGCGCCGGGCTCCGTCCGCAATATCAGGTCGTGCTGGCGACGCTCGGAGCGCTGGCACTCGAGCGCTCGGTGCGGCTCGTGCTGACGCGCCAGCAGATGTACGGGCTCGGCTACCGGCCGGCAACCATCGAGACGCTCAAGCTTGGCGCGAAAGCCGGCGGCACGCTGGCCTCGCTCAGCCACGAGGCGATCGCCGTCACGTCGCAATTCGAGGAGTTCGCGCGCAACGACACCGGCTGGGGAGCGCTGCTCTACAAATCCGCCAACGCGAGCTATGTGCACAAGGTCGCGCGGCTCGATGTGCCGACGTCCGCCGACATGCGGGCGCCCGGCGCCGCGACCGGCGTCTATGCGCTCGAATGCGCGATGGACGAACTGGCTGTCGCGCTGAAGCTCGATCCGGTGGAGCTGCGGCTGCGCTGCTATTCGGATCGCGACCAGACCGAGGATGTTCCCTACACCAGCAAGCAGCTGCGCGAATGCTACCGCCAGGGCGCCGACGCCTTCGGCTGGGACAAGCGCAACCCCGAGCCGCGCTCGATGCACGACGGCGGCGATCTGGTCGGCTGGGGTATGGCGACGGGCGTGTGGGAAGCATTGCAGATGCCGATGGCGGCGCGCATCGTGCTCACCGCGGACGGACACGCGGAGGTATCCTGCGCGGCCTCCGACATCGGCACCGGCACCTACACGATCATGGCGCAGGTCGCGGCCGACGCGCTCGGTCTGCCGATCGACAGCATCGACGTGAAGCTCGGCGACTCCACTTTGCCGCAAGCGCCCGTGGAGGGTGGATCGTGGATGGCGGCCTCGGCGTCGCACGCGGTCGTCACGGTGGCGGAGGAGATCCGCAAGGAGTTGCTGCGGCTGGCCAAGAAGATGCCGGATTCACCGCTCGCCGGCGCGAAGCTGGCGGATGTCGTGCTCGCGGACGGCAAGATCGCAAGCAGAAAAGACGCGGGACGCGCCGTCCCGATCGCCGACGCGATGCGTCATGGCGCGGTGGATCGCATCGAGAAAGAGAAAGCCAACAGCTTCAAGAACGACACGGCGCATGCGCGCAACACCCACGCGGCGGCCTTTGCCGAGGTGAAGGTGGACGAGCAGCTCGGCGTTATCCGCGTCACGCGCGTGGTCAGCGCGGTCGCGGCCGGGCGCATCCTCAATCTCAACACCGCGCGCAGCCAGATCATGGGCGGCGTGGTGTGGGGCATCGGCATGGCGCTGCATGAGGAGACGGCCTACGACCACCGATTCGGCCGGATCATGAACGCGAACATCGCCGAGTACCACGTGCCGGTGAATGCCGACGTTCACGACATCGAGGTGATTTTCGTCGATGAGCCGGACGAGATCATCAATCCGCTCGGCATCAAGGGCCTGGGCGAGATCGGCATCGTCGGCGTCGCGGCGGCGATCGCCAACGCGGTCTATCACGCGACCGGAAAACGGGTGCGCGATCTGCCGATCACGCTCGACAAGCTGACGCGGGCGGCTTGAGCAGCCCGCGAGCGGGACCTTTTTGAACCGCCCAAAAATG
>JAXDOA010000147.1:0-9734 GCA_034669125.1 Hyphomicrobiales bacterium | reverse complement strand
CCACAGCCACGCTTCCACCAGGAAGATGACGGCGAGCAGAAACCAAAGCGGTTTGAGCAGGCGGCGCATGGGAGTGGAATATAGAGCGCACGCGCCTTTAAAGCACTCCGTCATGGCCGGGCTTGTCCCGGCCATCCCGCTTAGTCATGCACGGTGCCCTCCTAAGCCAGGTCACCGGGACTCGGCGCTTTGCGCCGGCCCGGTGACGACGGCGTCACATATGGATCGCGCGCTTGCCCACCGCCAGCGCGGCTTCCTTCACGGCCTCCGACAGCGTCGGATGCGGGTGGCAGGTGCGCGCGATGTCCTCGGCCGAGCCACCGAACTCGATCGCCAGCGTCACCTCGGTGATCATCGTGCCGGCATCGGCGCCGACGATGTGCACGCCGAGCACGCGGTCGGTCTTGGCGTCGGCGAGGATTTTCACGAAGCCATCGGTGGTGAGATTGACCTTGGCGCGGCCGTTCGCCGTGAAGGGAAACTTGCCGGCCGTGTAGGCGATGCCGGCGGCCTTCAACTCTTCCTCGGTTTTTCCGACCGAGGCGACCTCCGGGAACGTATAGATCACGTTCGGGATCGCGTCGTAGTTCACGTGGCCCGCCTGGCCCGCGATGATCTCGGCTACCGCGACGCCCTCGTCCTCGGCCTTGTGCGCCAGCATCGGCCCCGCGATCACGTCGCCGATGGCGTAAATGCCGGCCACGTTCGTCGCGTAGTGCGCATCGACGGTGACGCGGCCGCGCTCCATCGCGACGCCGACCGCGTCGAGCCCGAGTCCTTCGGTGTAAGGCACGCGGCCGATCGCGATCAGCGCCACATCCGCCTCGATGGTTTCGGCAGCGCCCCCGGCCGCCGGTTCGACGCTCGCCTTCAGGGTCTTGCCCGAGGAGTCGATCGACGTGACCTTGGAGGACAGTTTGAACGTCATGCCCTGCTTGCTCAGGATGCGCTGGAACTGCTTGCCGACCTCGGCATCCATGCCGGGCAGGATGCGATCGAGAAATTCCACCACCGTCACCTGCGCACCCAGCCGACGCCACACCGAGCCGAGCTCAAGCCCGATCACGCCGGCGCCGACCACCAATAGCTTGGCCGGCACCTTTTCGAGCGTGAGCGCGCCGGTCGAGGACACGATGCGCTTCTCGTCGATCTCGATGCCCTTGAGCCGTGTGACGTCCGAGCCGGTCGCGATGACGATGGTCTTGGTCTCTACCGTTTGCGTCTTGCCGTCGGCGCCCTTCACGTCGATCTTGCCCGGCGCCACGATGCGGCCGTGGCCGATGATGGCGTCGATCTTGTTCTTCTTGAGCAGGAAGGCGACGCCGTTGACGTTGCCGGCGACCCCCTCGTCCTTGAATTTCTGCATCGCAGCCAGATCGAGCTTCGGAGGGGGCACCTTGATGCCCATCTTCTCGAACTTGTGGCCGGCCTCCTCGAACAGCTCCGAGGCATAGAGCAGCGCCTTCGACGGGATGCAGCCGACGTTCAGACAGGTGCCGCCGAAGGTCTTGTCCTTCTCGACGACGGCGACCTTCAGCCCAAGTTGCGCGGCGCGGATCGCGCACACATAGCCGCCCGGGCCGGTGCCGATGACTGTGAGGTCGTAGGTGGGCATGAATTACTCCGAACTCTTGTTCGTCATGGCCGGGCTTGTCCCGGCCATCCCGCTAAGGTGGTTTCCTAAGCGGGATCACCGGGTCTCGGCGCTGCGCGCCGGCCCAGTGATGACGAAAATTAAAGGTCCAGCACCAGCCGCGCCGGGTCCTCCAGCACGTCCTTCACGCGCACCAGGAACGTCACGGCCTGCTGGCCGTCGACGACGCGGTGATCGTAGGAGAGCGCCAGATACATCATCGGCCGGATCTCGATCTTGCCGTCGATCGCCATCGGCCGCTCCTGGATCTTGTGCATGCCGAGGATGCCGGACTGCGGCGCGTTGAGGATCGGTGTCGACATCAGCGAGCCGTACACGCCGCCGTTGGAGATCGTGAAGGTGCCGCCCTGCATATCCTCGATCTTGAGCGCCCCGTCGCGCGCGCGCCGGCCGGCGTCGGCGATCTCCTTTTCGATCTGCGCCAGCGACTTCTGATCGCAATCGCGGATCACCGGCACCACGAGGCCCTTCTCGGTGCCGACCGCGACGCCCATGTGGTAATAATTCTTGTAGATGAGGTCGGTGCCGTCGATCTCGGCGTTGACCGCCGGAATGTCCTTCAGGGCGGCGACGCAGGCGCGCACGAAGAAGCCCATGAAGCCGAGCTTCACGCCGTGGCGCTTCTCGAACATGTCCTTGTACTGATTGCGCAGGCCCATCACGTGGCTCATGTCGACCTCATTGAAGGTCGTGAGCATCGCGGCGGTGTTCTGCGCGTCCTTTAGGCGGCGCGCGATGGTCTGGCGCAGCCGCGTCATCTTCACGCGCTCTTCGCGCGAGGCATCGTCGGCCGGCGAAGGAGCTCGCACTTGAATCGCAGCCGCAGGCTGCGAAACAGGGGTGGGCGCGGACGCGGCCTTCTCGATTGCCGCCATCATGTCGCCCTTGGTGACGCGCCCGTCCTTGCCCGAGCCATCGACCTTGGCGGGGTCCATGCCGGTTTCGGCCGCCATCTTGCGCACCGAGGGGGCAAGCGGCGCATCGGCGGCCGCGACCTTCGGCGGCGGCGCGGGTGCCGGTGCTGGCTTGGCTTCGGCGGCGGGTGCGGCAGCCGGTTTCGCGGCGGCGGGCTTGGCAGGCGCGCCTGCGCCTTCCTTGACCTCGCCGAGCAGCGCGCCGACCGCGACGGTCTCGCCATCCTTGGCGGCAATCTCGCCGAGCGTGCCGGCGGCGGGCGCCGGGACTTCGATTGTGACCTTGTCGGTTTCGAGTTCGACCAGCGGCTCATCGACCGCGACCGGATCGCCGGGTTTCTTGAACCATTTCCCGATCGTCGCCTCGGTGACGGATTCGCCGAGCGTGGGGACGCGGATTTCAGCCATGACGGTGTTCCTGAATTAACCGAGCGCTTCTTCCAGAAACGCTTTCAGCTGCGCCTGGTGCTTCGACATCAGCCCCGTGGCGGTCGCCGCCATCGCGGGACGGCCCGCATAACGCGGCCGGCGGTGCTTGGCCTGAATCTGGTTGAGCACCCACTCGATGAAGGTGTCGACGAAGAACCACGCGCCCATGTTGCGCGGCTCTTCCTGGCACCACACGATCTCGGCCTGCTTGAAGCGCGACAACTCGGTAACGAGCGCCTTGGTGGGGAACGGATAAAGCTGCTCGACGCGCAGCAGGTAGATGTCGTCGAGCCCGCGCTTCTCGCGCTCCTCGAGCAGATCATAATAGACCTTGCCCGAGCACAGCACGACGCGGCGGATCTTGTCGTCGGCCACGAGCTTGATCTTCTCGTCCTTGTTGGTTTGCGAATCGTCCCACAGCAGGCGGTGGAACGTGGCGTCGGGGCCGAGCTCGTCGAGCCGCGAGACCGCGCGCTTGTGGCGCAGCAGGCTCTTCGGCGTCATCAGGATCAGGGGTTTGCGGATCTCGCGCTTTAGCTGCCGGCGCAGGATGTGGAAGTAGTTCGCAGGCGTCGTGCAGTTGGCGACCTGCATGTTGTCCTCGGCGCACATCTGCAGGAAGCGCTCGAGCCGCGCCGAGGAATGCTCCGGGCCCTGGCCCTCATAGCCGTGCGGCAACAGGCAGACGAGGCCGGACATGCGCAGCCACTTGCGCTCGCCCGACGAGATGAACTGGTCGAACACCACCTGCGCGCCGTTGGCGAAGTCGCCGAACTGCGCCTCCCACATGGTGAGCGCATTCGGCTCGGACAGCGTATAGCCGTACTCGTAGCCGAGCACGGCCTCCTCCGAGAGCATCGAGTTGAGGACTTCGTAACGGCCCTGCTTCTCGGCGAGATGATTGAACGGCGTGTAGCGCGCCTCGCTCTCCTGGTCGATCAGTACCGCATGGCGCGATGAAAACGTGCCGCGCTCGGAGTCCTGGCCGGACAGGCGGACGCGATGGCCGTCGAGCACCAGCGTGGAGGACGCGAGCGCCTCGGCGGTCGACCAGTCAATGCCCTCGCCGGTCTCGATCGCCTTGCGGCGCGCATCGAGGAAGCGCTGGATCGTGCGGTGCACGTGGAAGCCTTGCGGCACCGTGGTGATCTTCTGGCCGATCTCCTTCAGTCTATCGATCGCGACGCCGGTGTTGCCGCGGCGCGGATCGTCGATGTCATCGGAGAACTTGAACTTGGCCCACTGGCCGTCAAGCCAGTCGGCCTTGTTCGGCTTGTAGCCGGTGCCGGCTTCGTACTCGGCTTCAAGCCGGGCACGCCAGTCGGCTTTCATCTTCTCGACTTCGCCCTCGGTCACGACGCCTTCGGCGATCAGCTTCTTGGCGTAGATCTCGGTGATCGAGGGATGCGCGCGGATCGCCTTGTACATAAGCGGCTGGGTGAAGGCCGGCTCGTCGCCTTCGTTGTGGCCGTGGCGGCGATAGCAGAACATGTCGATGACGACCGGCTTCTGGAATTTCTGCCGGTATTCGATCGCGACCTTCGCGGCGTAGACGACGGCTTCCGGATCGTCGCCGTTCACGTGGAAGATCGGCGCCTCGATCATCTTGGCGACGTCGGAGGGATAAGGCGAGGAGCGCGAGTAGCGCGGGTACGTCGTAAAGCCGATCTGGTTGTTGACGATGACATGCATCGATCCGCCGGTGCGGTAGCCCTTCAGCCCCGACAGCCCGAAGCATTCGGCAACGACGCCCTGGCCGGCGAACGCCGCATCGCCATGCATCAGCAGCGGCAGCACCATCGTGCGGTCGTCCGGCGTCGCGCCGTGCTGGTCCTGCTTGGCCCGCACCTTGCCGAGCACGACCGGATTGACGATCTCGAGATGCGACGGATTCGCGGTGAGCGAGAGATGCACGGTGTTGCCGTCGAATTCGCGATCCGACGATGCGCCGAGGTGATACTTCACGTCGCCGGAGCCTTCGACATCGTCGGGCGCGGCGGAGCCGCCTTTAAATTCGTGGAACAGCGCGCGGTGCGGCTTGCCCATCACCTGCGTGAGAACATTGAGCCGCCCGCGATGCGGCATGCCGAGCACGATCTCCTTCACGCCGAGATTACCGCCGCGCTTGATGATCTGTTCGAGCGCCGGGATCAGCGACTCGCCGCCGTCGAGCCCGAATCGCTTGGTGCCGGTGAACTTGGTATCGCAATATTTTTCGAAGCCTTCGGCCTCGATCAGCTTGTTGAGGATCGCGCGCTTGCCTTCGCGCGTGAAGGTGATCTCCTTGTCGGCGCCCTCGATGCGCTCCTGGATCCAGGCCTTCTGCTTCGCGTCCGAGATGTGCATGAACTCGATGCCGAGCGTCTGGCAGTAGGTGCGCTGACAGATCGCGACGATCTGGCGCATGGTGCCGAACTCAAGCCCGAGCACGTGATCGAGGAAGATCTTGCGGTCGAGGTCGGGGTCGCCGAAGCCGTAGGCGCGCGGGTCGAGTTCTTCGTCGCCGCTGCGCAGCGCCAGGCCGAGCGGATCGAGGTTGGCGTGAAAGTGACCGCGAATGCGATAGGCGCGGATCAGCATCAGCGCGCGGATCGAGTCGCGCGTCGCCTGCTGCACATCGGCGGCGCTGAGTTCGACGCCCGCGCCCTGCGCCTTGGCGCGCACCTTGTCGCCGATCTTCTTCTCGGTCTCGGCCCATTGGCCGTCGAGCGCCGAGAGAAGTTCGGTGCGCTCCACCAGCGGCGGCTTCTTCCAGGAGGCCCCGTTCGCGCTCTTGGCGACGTCGGCGGCTGAATCCTTCAGGCTGCCGAAGAAGGCACGCCATTCGGCGTCGACCGAATTCGGGTCAGCCTCGTAGCGGGAATAGAGGTCTTCGATGTAGGCGGCATTGCCGCCGTAGAGAAACGAGGAGAGTGCGAAAGCCGCGTTCGCGTCCTGACGTGACATCTGCCGCATCCTAGCTCGGAGGCGTTGCGCCTCACGAATCAGCCGATTATGGCCCCGAATCCGCCCATCCCCGGTGAGCGGATCGCCTTGTACCCTATCTAAGCCGCCGACATGGCAATTAAAAGAACAAGAACTGAATCAGGATTTCAGCACTACGTCGACGGTCCCGCAGGCCCAAAGCAACAAGGCCTCGGACGATGCCGAGGCCTTTGCGGGAGCGGATAGCCGCGCCCGGTCAGCTGCAGCTGAGAAAGACGAAGAAGCAGTTGGTGAACTTGTAGTTCAGGCCGACGCGGAAGATGTGCTCGCTGACCGGAACGTTGCCGCGCGACGAGAAGCCGGCTGGCGGCGGAACGAAATATTCCTTGTCGTTGAGACGGACGAACAGGTAATCGACTTTGGCCGACCAGTTGCCGCTCAAGTGCATTTCGGCGCCCGCGCCGCCGGTCCATCCCCAGCGCGTGCGTGACTCGGAGATGACGCCGGAGCCGACCGCGATAGCATTGACGATCGCCTCGACGCGAGCGGTCGCAAGGCCGCCGGTCGCGTAGAGCAACAAGTCCGGCGTCGCCAGGAAGCCGACGCGCAGGCGGCTCGTGCTCAGCCAATGCTGGTCGGTGCTCGAGACCGAGGCGGTGTTGAACGGCGCGATGTTGTTGGCGCCGCCGCGCAGGCCGGTCCAGGAAAAGTCGCTTTCGGTGCCGAACAGCCACTGGCCGGATTGATAGCTGCAGCCGTATTCGACGCCGAGGATCCCGCCGTTGATATTGTAGTTGTTGGTGATGTCGACGCCGAGCGTCGCGGGGTCGCCGCTGATATGCCGGCTGCGGCCCCATACGCCGCCGCCCGCCGCGCCGATGAAGCAGCCGGTCCAGCTATAGGCAACCGGCGCGGCCCTCATCGGGGCCTTCACGGGTAGATCGGCCGCTTGCGCAATGCCAGTGGTTGCGAACACGACGAGCGCCGCGACTGCCGCAATCTGTTTCATGTAAGCCCCCTCATCACCAGCGCTCGGCGCCTGGGCCTCCCGCACCGCGAGAAATTAGCACAGTGGCAGTGCTCAGGGCTGTGACCCTGCGGCAACACGAAACAATAACCGCACGGCCCTGGGCGCGGGATTCCGCGGGATATGGCGAACGGACGCGCGTGGGCCGCTAGCTGCGCAGCACTTCGACCAGTGTTTTGCCGATCCGGGCCGGCGACGGGGACACCTTGATGCCGGCTGCTTCCATGGCGGCGATCTTGGACTCCGCATCGCCCTTGCCGCCCGAGATGATCGCGCCGGCGTGGCCCATGCGGCGGCCGGGCGGCGCGGTGCGGCCCGCGATGAAGCCGACCATCGGTTTCTTGCGGCCGCGCTTGGCCTCATCGATCAAGAACTGCGCGGCGTTTTCCTCAGACGCTCCGCCGATCTCGCCGATCATCACGATGCACTCGGTCTTGTCGTCGGCGAGGAAAAGCTCCAGCCCCTCGATGAAGTCCATGCCTTTCACGGGGTCGCCGCCGATGCCGAGCGCGGTGGTCTGGCCTAATCCTTCGCGCGTCGTCTGGAACACCGCCTCATAGGTGAGCGTGCCGGAGCGCGACACGATTCCCACTTTGCCGGGTTTGAAAATGTTGCCCGGCATGATGCCGATCTTGCATTCGCCCGCCGTCATCACGCCGGGACAGTTCGGGCCGACGAGGCGCGACCTGGAGCCTGCGAGCGAACGCTTCACCTTCACCATGTCGGCGACCGGAATACCTTCGGTGATGCAGACGATCAGCGAGATTTCGGCATCGATCGCCTCCGCGATCGCGTCGGCGGCGCCGGGCGGCGGCACGTAGATGACGCTCGCGTCGCAGCCGGTTTTCTCTTTCGCTTCCTGCACGGTGTCGAACACCGGCAGCCCGAGATGCGTCTGGCCGCCTTTGCCCGGCGCCGTCCCGCCGACCATCTTCGTGCCGTAGTCGATCGCGGCCTGCGAATGGAACGTGCCGTTCTTGCCGGTGAAGCCCTGGCAGATGACCTTGGTGTTTCGGTCGATGAGGATGGACATGGTGCAACGATCTTTTCGGTTATGAAGCGATGGCCGTCGAATCCGTTACTCGCAGATTGCGTGCGCGGCGAACGTACATGATGACCGCAAAGATCAGGGCGCTTAGGAAGACAGGAAAGGCGAGACCAGCACCGGGCCCGGGTTCCATGCCATCGCTAGGCGTTGTCATCCAGATATAGGCGAGGGGCGCTCCGAAGATCATAAGCGATAGAAAGACAACATGGGTCAGCCAACGACCCTTCGTCATACTGCGAGCAATGCGCAGCCCAAGGGCGGCGATTGCGAAGGGCAGAAGGAGATAGATAAACCAGGGAGTCATTGCTTTCCCTTCACCGCCTTCACGATCTTCTGCGCCGCGTCATCGAGATCATCCGCCGAGGTCACATTGAGATTGGACTTCGCGATGATATCCTTGCCCTTCTCGACGTTGGTGCCTTCGAGCCGCACCACCAGCGGCACGCGCAGGCCGACTTCCTTCACGGCCGTGACCACGCCTTCGGCGATGATGTCGCACTTCATGATGCCGCCGAAGATGTTGACCAAAATGCCCTTCACGTTCGGATCGGAGGTGATGATCTTGAACGCCGCCGTCACCTTCTCGGTGGTCGCCGAGCCGCCGACATCGAGGAAGTTCGCGGGTGCCAGCCCATAGAGCTTGATGATGTCCATAGTGGCCATCGCGAGGCCGGCGCCGTTGACCATGCAGCCGATCTCGCCGTCGAGCGCCACGTAATTCAGATCGAATTTCGAGGCCTCGATTTCCTTCGCGTCTTCCTCGGTCTCATCGCGCAGCGCCGCGACATCGGGGTGACGGAACAGCGCGTTGTCGTCGAAGCCGACCTTGGCGTCGAGGCAGATCAGTTTCTTGTCCTTGGTGACGACGAGCGGGTTCACTTCCAGCAGCGCCATGTCCTTCAGGGTGAACGCGCGATAGAGGTCGGTGATCAGCGGTCTCATCTGCTTTGTGAGATCGGCATCGAGGCCGAGCGCCTTGGAGAGCCGCCGCACATGATGCGGGTAGATGTTCGCTACCGGATCGACCGTGATGGTGACGATCTTCTCCGGCGTGTCGTGCGCGACCTTCTCGATGTCCATGCCGCCTTCCGTGGAGGCGACGATCGCGACGCGCGAGGACTCGCGATCGACCAGCATCGAGAGATAGAACTCCTTCTCGATCGCCGAGCCGTCCTCGATATAGAGCCGGTTGACCTGCTTGCCCTTGGGGCCGGTCTGGTGCGTCACGAGGTTGGAGCCTAAGAGGCGCGTCGCCTCTTTCTCGACCTCCTCGATCGATTTGACGACCTTGACGCCGCCGCCCTTGCCGCGCCCGCCCGCGTGGATCTGGGCCTTCACGACCCACACCGGGCCGCCGAGATCCTGCGCGGCTTTCTTCGCTTCGGCGACGGTCATCGCCGGAAAACCGCGCGGCACCGGCACGCCGAATTTCGCGAGGACCGCTTTCGCCTGGTACTCGTGGATGTTCATTGAAGGCCCCGAGTACGGGTGAGATTACTTGCCGAGCGTCGGCGCGATCTTCTGGCAGGCGTCGACCAGCGTGCGCACGGCCGTGACCGACTTGTCGAACATCTCGCGTTCGGCGCCGTTGAACTCCAGCTCCATCACGCGCTCGACGCCCTTCGCGCCGATCACCACCGGCACGCCGACGTAAAGGTCTTTCACGCCGTATTCGCCGTTGAGATAGGCGGCGCACGGAAGAACGCGCTTCTTGTCCTTCAGATAGCTTTCCGCCAT
>JAXDOA010000146.1:0-11628 GCA_034669125.1 Hyphomicrobiales bacterium | reverse complement strand
GCACCGGATTACGATCGGGCCGGTCATTTCTGGGGAGACGCGCCATCAGGTCACAGGAACGATCGTGCGCACGGTCTTCGTTGGCGACATCTTGCAGTACGACATCGACGTTGCAGGCCAGATCGTTTCCGTCGAGCTTTCGACACGGGGCAATGAATCCCTCCGCGAACCCGGCGCGCCGGTGTCTCTCTCGTGGGGTCCACGGGATGTCTACGTGTTCGGAGCCGCGCCATGACGGCGACGCTCGCGGATCGGGACGATCAGCCGCGCCGCCTCCCGCTTGTTGTTGTGTTTCTGCTCCCGATCGCGCTGGTCAATGCGCTGGGCTTTGTGGTGCCGACCCTCAATCTGCTGCGCATGTCATTCTTCGAGGCGCAGGGTACAGGCGCGATGCAAGAGGTCTTCACCTTTGCGACATGGCAGAAGGTCTTCACCGACAGTTTCTATGCCGAGCTGATCCTCAACAGCATCAGCACGAGCCTTCTGATCACGGTGCTGACGCTGCTGTGTTCATACCCGATCGCGCTCTATCTTCATCGCTCCGGCGGCCTTTGGCGTAGCGTCCTGCTCGTCCTAGTAATCGCCCCGCTTCTTACGTCCGCTGTCGTACGGACTTACGGATGGATCGTGATCTTGTTTGAGAACGGCCTGATCAACAATGCGCTGGCCGCGATCGGCGTAGGACGAGTGCGGATGATCTTCAACAAGACGGGCGTGACCATCGGGCTCACGGAAATCCTGATGCCCTACATGATCCTCGCGCTGCTGGCAGGGTTCGGCAAACTGGACGCGAGGATCGAGGAAGCAGCTGCCAGCCTCGGTGCATCGCCGATGCGGGTGTTCCGGCATATCGTGCTGCCGCTCACCCTGCCGGGCATCGCGCTCGGCTCGCTGCTGTGCTTCGTGCTGGCGGTATCGTCGTTCATCACGCCCAAGCTGCTCGGCGGCGGCCGCGTGTTTCTTCTTGCGACGGAGATTTACGACCAGGCGATCGTCACGCTGAACTGGCCGGTTGCTTCCGCGCTTTCAATCCTGATCCTGCTCATCTTCGGTACGGCGCTGATTCTCTACACGCGCGCCCTCAACGTCGCGACGTGAGGGATCATGGACGAACGGCCCATCTCCCTCCCGCTGAAATTGCTCGCGCTGACGATGTTCGTCTTCCTGCTGGCGCCGCTGCTTGTTGTGCTCCCGATCTCGTTCTCGGGCGACAACTACATGATCTTTCCGCCGACAAGCTGGAGCACGCGCTGGTACTGGGCGATCTTCAAGGACGCCAGGATGACGTCGGCGTTCAGCACGAGCCTCGTTCTCGCCTCCGTGGTGACACTGCTCAGTCTCGCGATCGGCTTGCCGGCGGCCTTTGCGCTTGTGCGGCTGAAGCCGCCTGGCGCGGCGGCACTCGCATCTTTCTTTACTGCGCCGCTGCTGCTTCCATCCATCGTGCTGGGCCTCGCAATCCTGATTGTATTCTCCGGTTACGGGCTTCTCGGCACCTTTCAGGGGCTGATCGCGGCCCATCTCGTGATCACGCTACCGTATGCGATCCGGGTTCTGTCGACCTCACTATCCACTCTGCCGATCACATTCGAGGAAGCCGCTGCGTCGCTCGGCGCCTCGCCCCTGATGGTGTTCCGGCGCGTGACGCTACCGATGATGCGATCGGGAATCATCGGCACCACGGCGCTCTGCTTTCTCGTTTCGTTCGATGAAGTCGTGCTCTCGCTGTTCCTGACCGGCCCAAGACTCACGACGTTGCCTGTCGCCATGTTCCACCGCGTCGAGCAGCAGGCCGATCCAATAGTTGCGTCTTTGTCGGTTCTCCTCGTGGCCCTGACGCTTGCTGTTGTCCTTATTGTTGATCGCACAGCCGGGTTGGCAAGGACGTTTGTGAAATAGGTCTTCTCACCGCCAATGGTCTCCTCGATTGGGTGAACGAATGGACTTGAGACTTCGCAATGCAGTTGTCCTGATCACCGGTGCGAGCCGCGGTCTAGGACGAGAGTTCGCAATCGCATTCGCCGATGAAGGAACTCGCGTTGCGATCTGTGCACGGGACGCTACCAAGCTCGAGGAGGCCGCGGCTGCGGTCCGCGAGCGCGGCGCAGAATGCCTTGCCATTCAAGCCGACCTGCTCGATGGCGCCGCGTGCCAGCGAGTCGTTGACGAAACGGCCGAACGTTTCGGGCGGCTGGACGTGCTGGTAAACAATGCGTCGGCGAGCGTCGACACCACGCCGAAATCCATCGAAGCCGCGACCGATGCACAGGTCATGGCCCGGATCAACGGCAAGATGCTGGTGGCCGTCCGGTGCGCTCGTGCCGCGCTGCCGCACATGCGCGCGGGTGGAGGCGGACGCATCGTAAACATCGGCGGGACAGCGGCGCGCACGGTCTTTCGCCGTGGTGACATGCCGAGCGAGGGTTCGGGGCTGGCGCAGGGCCTCGGCAATTCCTCGCTTGCGAACTTCACGAAATATCTCTCCGAGGAAGTCGCCGCCGACGGGATCGTGGTGAACACGATCCATCCGCATCTGATCCGCACCGGCCGCCACCATCAGCGCGTGGCGTGGCTCGCCAAACAGTCCGGCATCAGCGAGGCGGAAGCCGAGAAGCAGATGGCCGCGCAAATTCCGATCGGGCGCAACCTGGAAATCAGCGACGTGACGCCGCTGGTGCTTCTGCTCGCCTCGCCGTTGTCCGCCGCCACCACCGGACAGGCGATCGCGGTCGATGGCGGCGCGCTGCGCGGCGTGAATTTTTAGCTCACCCAGTGCGACATCCGGCTTTCGAGCCGGGACAGCAATTCGGTGAGCAAGACGCTGCAGATGATCACCACCACGATCGCCGCATAGGCGCCGGTGGTGTTGAAGTTGCCAGAATTCAGTTCGATCAGAAAGCCGAGCCCGCGATTGGCAGCGATCAGTTCGGCGAGCAGCGTCGTCGTGAAGGCATAGCGCACCGCGATCCGCATTCCGGTGAAGATCCATGGCAAGGCGGCCCAGATCAGCACCTTGCGAATGATCTCGGTGCGCGTCGCGCCCATCAGGACGAGCGCATTGACGGTGTTGCGGTCGACTTCGCGCACCCCATCGATCGTACTGGTGAGCACCAGAAAGAACACCGTCACGGCCACGAGCGCAATCTTCGAACTGTTATCGACGCCGAGCAGGATGACGAACAGCGGGGCGAGCGCGATCTTCGGCAAGGCATAAAAACTCGCGAGCAACGGCGCGAGCACACGCGACAGGCGGGGAAAGAATCCGAGCAGGAAGCCGAAGCCGATGCCGACGGCGCAGCCGATGACATAGCCTTCCGACATGACGAGCAGCGTTGATTCCAGATGCGCCCAGATCGTGCCGTCGAACAGCCAGTCCCATAGCGTGCCGAGGATCAGGGACGGGCTGCTCATCCAGAAGCGCGTCGCGCGCGGGACCGGCGCATACTCCCAGACGAGCAGAATAAGCGCCACCAGCACGATCCGCGATCCGATCCGGCCGGCCCATGTCGAAAAGAACCGCTCCGCCGCCGACTGATCGCCACCGGTTGCGCCCGGCAGCCTGGCGGAGCCGGTTCCGATCACGGCGGTCTGGCCCGCGCGCGCCATCAGACGTCGGTCCCCTTGACGATGTCGTCCTTCAGCTCGTCCCACAGCCGCTCGTGCTGCTCGGAAAAGGCCGGCGTGAAGCGCACCTTGAACACGTCGCGCGGCCGTTCGAGCTTCACGTCATGGATCGCGCGGATGCGCCCCGGCCGGGCGCTCATCACCACGATACGGTCCGAAAGCGTGATTGCCTCACCCAGATCATGGGTGACGAACACCACGCTCATATGGCGATGCTGCGTGAGGCTCTGGAGTTGATCGAGCATCAGCAGCTTGAGCTGGGAATCAAGCGCGCCGAACGGCTCATCCATGAGCAGCGTTTCGGGCTCGTAGATCAGCGTGCGCGCCATCGCGGCGCGTTTGCGCATGCCGCCGGAAAGCTCGGCCGGGGTATGATTCTCAAATCCCCTAAGGCCAACGAGTTCGATCATTTGCCTCACCCGCTCGTCCGCCTCGGCACGCGGGGTGGCGTGGGATTTCAGCTCTAGCGCAATGCGAATGTTGTCCCTGGTGGTTCGCCACGGCAGCAGCGTGTCCTTCTGCGTCATGTAGCCGACGCGCCGGTTCGGCCCGCTGACTGGCGTCCCGTCGTAGAGCACCTCACCCGCCGTCGGCCGCATCAGGCCCGCGATCATGTTGAGGATCGTCGATTTGCCGCAGCCGCTTGGACCCACGAGCGCAATGAACTCATGGGGGCGAATATCGAGATCGGTTGGGTGTACCGCCTCGATATCCTGGCCACGGACCTGAAACGCCTTCTCGGCCCGCAGCAGGCGGATTTTCGCCGGCGTTCCGGCGGCGGCGGCAACATCGCGAGCGGCGGCGGTGTCGTTCATTTATTCGGCCACCTGACGCCAACGCAGGAAGCGATGTTCCAAACGAAGCGCCGCTTCGCTGAGCAGCAATCCGAGCGCCATCAAGATCAACAGGACCGCGTAGAGCGACGTCATGTCGAACCGTTCTGCAGCACGGCTGATCAGGAAGCCGAGACCCGCACGCGTCGCGAGCAATTCGCCGGTGATGGTTGCAACCAGCGCATAGGGAAGCGCGATCTTTATGCCAGCGGCGATCCAAACCGCGGTCGCAGGCGCAACCACTTTGCGGAATCGTTCGAATTTGTTCGCGCCCATCAGGTCCAGCGTGCGTAGATAGTCTTCATCGACCTGTTGCGCGCCGGTGAAGGTGTTGAAGAACAGCAGGAAGAACGTGACGATCGACACCAGCACGATCTTCGGCAGCAGCCCGAGGCCGAAGAACATGATGAACAGCGGCGCGAGCGTAACCAGCGGGACGCTGTAGAGTCCTACGATGATCGGCCGCAGGATGATCGCCACGATCGGCATGCGACCGAGCACAAGGCCCGCGAGGATCCCCAGGCTGCACCCGATAGCCATGCCGCAGCCAAGTTCGCCGAGCGTCGTGAACAGGTGGGGATAGAGCTCGCCACCGAGCCAGATCACGATCCGGCCGATGATCCGGCTCGGGCTACTGACCTGATCGCCCCCGGCGAGCCGCCCGAAGACTTCCCAGACCGCAAGCAGGCCCACCACGAGCGCTACCTGCCATATCAGGATGTTGTCGCGCGCAAAGCGCGACGCCTCCGGGCGAGTGCGCTGGCCCTCGGCCATGGTCCGCCTTTCACCTACGAGCGCCGGCCGGTGGCCTTGATGACCTCTTCGGCGATGCTGGGGTCGAACACGTCGGAGAGCTTGGCGCTGACTGGCGTGCCCTTGCTGATGTGCATGAACTTGATGAGCTTCTCGAGCTGTTCGGGAACAACCATGGGGCTCGTCGGCACGCCCTTGCGATACTTGTCGAACGCCGCGTTGTAGACCGCGTCATCCATGTCGGGGAAGTAGCGCCGCACCAGCGCACTCGCGTCGCGCGGATTGTCCCGCACGATGTCCATCGCCTTGGTCCAGCATCGCACCATCGCGAGCAGTTGCGGCCGCTTGTTTTTGATCACGTCCGGACTGGTCGCCATGATAATGTAGGGGACGTTCGCGGCTTCCGGTATGTCGCCGTTGAGCGGCTCCAGGATGATCTTGCCCCACCCCTTGCTGATCGCATATTCGGGGATTGGCGAGGTGAAGCAGAACCCGTCGCTCGATCCGCGCTCCAGTGACGCCAGCATGGTTTCCGCCGTGACCAGCGGCTGGATCGTGATGTCCTTGTCGGGATTCATGCCGCGCGCGCGTAGTATTGCGCGGACCATGTCGTCGGTGCCCGAGCCCGGCGTCGTGATGCCGATGCGCAGGCCCTTCATCCGCTGGACCTTCTCGTCGGTCGACATGCCGTCCTTGATGCCGTTTTTCGCAATCGCGTCGTTCGACAGCAGGATCGACATCGGAAGAATATTGTAGCCGGCGCAGACCGCGATGATGTTGCCGCCGCGCTGGGCGGCCTGCGTGACAAGCTGCAAGCCGAGCGGGGCAACGTCGGCGCTGCCGCCCATGATCGAGGCGACCTGGCGCGGGCCGGACGATACGTTGACCGAGTCGAGCTCGTACCCCTCCTGTGCGTACAGGCCGCCGGCTTCCGACACATAATGCAAGGTGAAGTAAAAGGCGCCGGCACCCATGGCGAACGGAATTTTCTGCCGCGTTTGAGCGATCAGGCGGGGCGCGGCGAGCGTGCATGCGGCCGACGCCATCATCATGGTCGCAGCTCGTCGAGACAGCGTCCTGGACATCTCGCTCCCCATGATTGGGACGGCTTGTGCCGTCCTCGTTCTGGACCGCAACGCGCGGTCACGCCCGGCCATTGGGCCGAGCGTTGCGCATCAAACCGCGAAGAGGATCAGCTCACGACCTTCGGCCTGCGGGTCACATAGCTCTTCTCTTCCGGTTTGAAGTAGTGCCGCGTTTCGGCGTAGTGGCCGCCAACGACGGTGACCGAATAGGTGCCCTCCTCCAGCGCCACGAAGGTGTGAATCTCGGCCGGCTGCGCCACGATCGACACGTCTCCCCGCTTGAGCTGGCGATCGTCGACGACCGCAAGATCGGCATAGCCTTCCTTGCTGCCATCGTCCTTACGCTCGTACACAGTGTGCTCGAAGCTGCCCTTGTAGACCGCGAGTGCTTCCCACACACCGTGATCGTGCGGCGGGATGCGCTTGCCCTTCGGAAACTCGTCGAGCGTGATGACGAGCTGGCCGTCGTAATAGAGATACTTCGAATTATCGATGTGATTGCCCTGCCGCTTGACGCCGAGCGAAAGCAAATCGGGCTGCGCGATGATCCGCTTCAGCGGATCCTGCAGCGCCTTCATCAAGCCGGCGTTGTCGTCCTTGTGCTTCTTGACGATGTTCATGATGTCGAGCGCACACTCGCGCACGACCTGTTCACTATTCGTGGTTGTCATCGCGAATCCCCGCACTTTCCCGGAACATTGGACCTGACAAGATCAAGATAGCCTAGCTGAAAACGACGCCGGTATCCACGTCTCCCGGAACGGGAATCTTGATGCCGGGACGCGGAACATGTGAGTCGTCGGCGCGACGAACGAGCGGACGCGCATGCGCAACGCCGCCTTGAGAGTCGGCGACGAGCCGTTACAATGGCGCCCCACAAGGTGGCAATTGACCCTTTCACACGCCGAAAACTCCGCTCAGGACCAGCCAGCCGCCCGCAACTGGCGCCGCGGCATTGAGCGCGCCGGTCCGGTCTTGCTCATCGTTGCGCTGGTTATTCTCTGGCAGGTTCTGACCCGTGCCTTCGAGGTGCCTAACTTCCTGCTACCGGCGCCAACCGATATCGCCCGCCTGATGGTCGACGAGTGGCCGCTCATCCAGATGCACAGCATCGCGACGATCGGCAGTATCATCAGCGGATATGTCACGGCGGTGCTGTTCGCGCTCGCCGTCTCGGCACTGATGATCCGCTTTCCGCTGGCCGAGCGCCTGATCATGCCGATCTTCGTCGGTCTGCAGAGCGTGCCGAAGATCGCGATCGCCCCGCTGATTCTCGTGTGGGTTGGCGCTGGCATCGGTTCAAAGATCGCCGTCGTCGCCTCCATCGCGTTCTTCCCCGTAGTCATCAACACGATGGCGGGGTTCAAGGAGGTCGATCGCGGGCTCGCCGACGTGTTCCGCTCGGTCGATGCGAACGAACGGCAGATGTTCTTCCGCCTGCGGCTACCTTACGCGATGCCCTATATCTTCGCCGGGTTGCGCATCGCTACCACGCTCGCGGTGCTCGGCGCGATCGTCGCCGAATGGCTGGCCGCCTCGAACGGCCTCGGTTACCTCGTTCTCTCCGGAAGCTTCAACTTCAACACCGCGCGGTCCTTCGCGGCGATCATTGCGCTCGCGGTGATCGGCACGGCCTTCTTCGGTTTCATGTCCTGGGTCGAGCGGATGATTTCCTGGAAGCGCGAAGGAAGCGACTCGACGACGCAAGTGTAATGGCCGGGCGCCGGCAGACCCGGCGAAGCCATTGATGGAGGTTTCGATGCGAATGACAAAAGCCGCAATCGCCATAGCGGCGCTGACGATGGCGGGAGCCGCGCACGCGCAAGACAAGGTGATCATGCGGATCAACTTCACGCCATGGGCGATGCACGCGCAATATTACGGCGGCGTCGCGCAGGGCATCTACCAAGCCGAAGGCATCGATCTCGAAATCCGTCCGCCGTCCGCCGGCCAGCAGAACGAAGTCTTCATCGGCACGGGCCGCGAGCAGTTCGGCGTCGCCAACGCGGACGGTTTCATCCGGGCGCGCGCGGGCGGCGTGCCCGTGGTTGCCGTGATGGCGGACGAACCGGATACGCCGTTCTCGGTCATCACGTTGAAGAAAGACAAATACACGAGCCCGAACCAGCTCAAGGGCAAGAAGATCTCGTGGTTCCAGAGCAACGTGAAAGGCTTGCTCGAACCTCTGCTGATCAAGGGCGGTCTCACGCGCAATGACATCGAATACGTGAATGTCGCGCGGGGCGCCGAAGTGCAGATGCTCGCAGCAGGCCAGGTCGACGCCGTGTTCGGTTATCACTTCGGGCAGGCGCTCACGCTCGACATGCGCGGTTTTCCGACCGATGTGATGCCGCTGAAGGATCACGGCGTCTCGTTCTACGGCACCGTGATCTACACCAGCGAGCAATTGCTGAAATCGAACCCGGATCTGGTGAAGCGCTTCGTGCGCGCTACGCTCAAGAGCCTGATCTGGACGGCGAGCAACAAGGAGGCGGCGGTCGGTGAGGTGATCAAGGTGTCGCCGGACCGCGACCTCAAGCTGGAGACCAAAAAGCTGGAGATCATCTACGGGCTCTACAACACGCCCGACTATGCGCAGCGCTTCGGGCTGATGAACGACGCCAAGTGGCAGTCGTCGATCGACATCCTCGCGGCCGAGTCCGGCGATCTGGTCAAGAAGCCCGCCCCGAAGGACATGTACAGCAACGCCATCGTCGAGAGCCTCGATGAGGCGAAGGCACTCGCCGATCTGGTGAAGAAAGTGACGAACTGACGTGACGAGCGTTGCCGCCAAGCTTCCGGTTCAGCCCGCCGCAGGCGGCGCCGCGATTGCGGTCGCGAACGTGGATGTGACCTACGGGGTCGGCGGCGCCGAGCCCGTCAAGGCGCTGTCCGGGATCAGCCTGGACGTCCCCGACGGCGCATTCGTCTCGCTGGTGGGCCCATCCGGCTGCGGCAAGAGCACGCTGCTCAAGATTGTCGCGGACTTGATGGCGCCAACGCGCGGCAGCGTCACCGTCGGCGGCACGCCGCCGCGCAACCTGCGCCACGCCGGCCGCATCGGCCTCGTGTTCCAGCAAGCCAACCTGATGCCGTGGCTCAAGGTCACGGACAACATCGTCCTGCTGCGCGATCTGGTCGCCCGGCGCGGCGGCGCGCACGGAGCCGGCACGAGCATCGATGAGCTGATCCGCGTGGTCGGCCTTGCGGGGTTTGAAACGAAGTATCCGCACCAGCTTTCCGGCGGCATGCAGCAACGCGTCGCGCTGGCACGCGCGCTGGCGCTCGATCCGGCCGTGCTGCTGATGGACGAGCCATTCGCGGCGCTCGACGAGATCACGCGGGACCGGATGGCGTTCGAGCTGATGCGTCTGTGGCACCTCTATCGCAAGACCGTACTGTTCGTGACGCACAGCCTGGCCGAGGCGGTGTTCCTGTCGGACCGCGTGGTGCTGATGAGCACGCGGCCGGGCCGCATCCACCAGACGTTCGAGATCGACCTGCCGCGCCCGCGCGACCGGGAGACCCGGCTCACCGACCGTTTCCACCAGATCGTCAGCGAGCTCAACCGCGAGCTTTACCGAGTCATGGCATGAGTGCGGCAAAATCAAGCTTCGACCTGGCATGGCTTGCGCGCAGCGCTCTGCTGATCGTCGACATGAACCGCTCGCATCTCGATCATTCGATCGGGCATTTGCTGGTGGCAAAACCGGATGCGGACCGGATCATCGCCCGCGCGGTGCGGCTGCGCGAGGCGTGGGCCGCCTCCGGCCGGCCGGTGATCTTCGTGCGCACGCATCATCGCTACGATCCGACGCGCGACGAACCCGTGGACAACAAGAACCAGTTCTGGATGGCGCAGCATGGCAGCGTGGTGCCGGGGCTGGGCAAGCCGCGCAAGACGCTCGCGATCGAAGGAGCGGCGGTGACCGAAATCGTCGCGCCGCTGGCGCCCCGGCCGGGCGAACACACAGTGTTCAAGCATCGCTACAGCCCGTTCGACAATACCGACCTCGATCTGCTGCTGCGCAATCTGGACGTCAGAACTCTGGTCATCTGCGGCGTGAACACCAACAACTGCGTGCTGTGCTCGTGCTTCGAGGCATTCAACCGCGACTATCGCGTGGTCGTCCCGCGCGACGTGTGCGCTTCGATGAACGGACCCGACTATCACGAGGCGGCGCTCAAACTGATCGCGGCGGCGCTTGGCTGGGTCATCGACTCGGACGAAATTGTCGCCGCGCTTCAACCCGCCACCGCAGCCTGAGTGTACCCCGAATGATCGACTACGTGATCCGCAACGCACGTGTGCATGGCCGCGGCGATACGCCGGCCGACATCGGCTTTCAGAAGGGCCGCATCGCGGCTGTCGAATCGAACCTCGTCTGCGATGCGCCGTCGTACGACGCCGAGGGGTGCCTGTGCTGCGGCGGCCTGATCGAGACGCACATTCACCTCGACAAGTCGCGCATCATCGATCGCTGCGCACCGGAAAAGGGCCGCGACCACAACGCCGTGAAGCGCGTGTCCGACGTGAAGCACACCATGACGGTCGAGGATGTGCACAAACGCGCGCGCGAGACGCTGGAGGGGTGCATCAAGCACGGCACCACGCGCATGCGCACGCATGTCGAGGTCGATCCGCTGATCGGCCTGCGCGGGGTCGAGGGCGTGCAGGCGCTGGTCGACGAGTACAAGTGGGCGATCGATATCGAGCTCTGCGTGATGCCCCAGGAGGGCCTCACCAACAATCCAGGGACCGACGAGCTGATGGTCGAAAGTCTCAAGCGTGGCGCGAAGGCGGTGGGCGCAGCGCCGAACTACGACACCGACCATGCTGCACAGATCGGCCGCGTGTTCGAGATGGCGCGTGAGTTCGATGTCGACATCGACATGCATCTCGACTCCGGGCACGCGCCGGAGCAGCTTGACTCCGTGCTCGTCTGCGAGCTGACCGAGAAATACAAATGGGGCGGGCGCGTTGCGATCGGCCACGCGACCAAGCTCTCAACCATGGAGCCCGCGAAGCAGAAGGACTGGGCGAAACGCCTCGCCGACGCGGGTGTGGCTGTCACGATCCTGCCGGCGACCGATCTGTTCCTGATGGGACGCGAGCGGGACTACAATGTGCGGCGTGGGCTCGTCGACGCTAACCTGTTCGTCGAGCAGGGTTGCAATTGCACGCTGTCGAGCAACAACATCATGAACCCATTCACGCCGTTCGGGAACGGCTCGCTCATTCGCATGACCAACTTGCATGCGAATACGCTTCAGATCGGGCAGGCAGAGCGGATCGCCGAATGCTTCGAGATGATCACGACGCGCTCGGCGCG
>JAXDOA010000145.1:0-6404 GCA_034669125.1 Hyphomicrobiales bacterium | reverse complement strand
CGCAACGCCGCGGCCTCGGTCCTGGCGATGTCGATCGTGGAGCCAAAGCGCAGGTCCTCGGGCGAGGACATGCGCGGCGATTGCTCGTACGCGAGTCCGGTCAGCCCGATGCGGACGCCGTTGAAGTCGAGCAGTGCGCGATCCTTGAAGTTCGGAATTGCCGCGCCGGCCGCGTCGCGCAGGTTCGCGCCGTAGAGCGGGAATTTCGCCTCCGCCATGCGCTCCAGGAAAACCGCCTTGCCGAAATCGAACTCGTGGTTGCCCGGCACAAAAATGTCCGGCGCGATCATGTTGGTCAGCGCCACGATGTGTGCGCCGCGGTCGAGACCCGACATCACCGAAGGCGACAGCGTGTCGCCGCCGTGCGCCACGATGACGTTGCGTCCCTCAGCGGCCGCCCGCGCGCGCTCGGCCTTCACGATCGACGCCAGACGGGCAAATCCGCCGCGGCTCTTGCCGTCGGGGAACGGCTGCTCGCCCATCAGGTAGAAATCGTTGAACAGGACGAAGGTGACAGTCGCCGTATGGGTCGCCTGCGCCCAGGCGGGGCGCCAGCCGACGAGCGCGAGCGTGGAGGCCAAGGAGGAGAGGAAGGAGCGGCGGGTCAGCATGATTTTTGGTGCTCTCACTTGCCGCCCCTTACCATGCGTATAATAGGAACCGCCACGCCGATTTCACCAGAGTTGCGCCGCGATGAATGAGAGCCTGACGAGCACAAGCACGCAGCCTGCGGACCATCCGCCGGTCGCGGTGGGACGCGTCGGCGTTCTGCTCGTCAATCTCGGCACGCCGGACGCGACCGACTACTGGTCGATGCGCCGGTACCTCAAGGAGTTTCTCTCCGACGCCCGCGTGATCGAGGAGAACCGGCTCAAATGGTGGCTGGTGCTCAACCTGATCATCTTGACGATCCGTCCGGGCCGCAAGGGGCGCGACTACGACAAGATCTGGAACCGCGAGCGCGACGAATCGCCGCTGAAGACCATCACGCGCGCGCAGGCCGAGAAGGTGGCCGGGATGCTCAGTGCCATCGACGCGCGGATCACGGTCGACTGGGCGATGCGCTACGGCAATCCGTCGATTGCCTCTCGGCTCGATGCACTGCGGAACGCGGGCTGCGAGCGCATCCTGATCGTGCCGCTCTATCCGCAGTACTGCGCGGCGACCACTGCGACCGGCGCCGACAAGGCGTTCGATGCGCTGAAAACCATGCGCTGGCAGCCGGCGGTGCGCATCGCGCCGCCCTGGCACGACGATCCGGTCTATATCGAGGCGGTGGCGGCCTCGCTCGAAGCGGAACTGAGCAAGCTTCCGTTCAAGCCCGAAATGATCCTCGCGTCGTTCCACGGCATCCCGAAGGACTACCTCATCAAGGGCGATCCCTATTATTGCCAGTGTCACAAGACCGCGCGGCTGCTCGGCGCGCGGCTCGGGCTCGACGAAAGCCGCTTCTTGCTCACCTTCCAGTCGCGCTTCGGTTTTGCCGAATGGCTCCAGCCCTACACCGACATGACCGTGAAGGCGCTGGCCGAGCGCGGCGTGAAAAACCTCGCGATCGTCACGCCGGGCTTCGTGGCCGACTGCCTCGAAACGCTGGAGGAGATCGCGGTTGAGAATGCGGAGATTTTTCACCATCACGGCGGAAAGAATTTCGCCGCCATTCCGTGCCTTAACGACAGCGAAGCCGGCATGGCCGTAATCAATCACGTCGTTCGGCGCGAATTGAAGGGCTGGATCGAGACCTGAACCCGCGCGCGACCCAAAACGACTAATATCGGCTGTGGGCACGCGTTGTGGAGCGGCTTGCCGCGGCTGAGCTTGACGCCCACACTCTGCAACAGGCGGGAACGGACCCGCATCGGGAGGTTCGCCGTGTTCTTCGGCTTCGATATTTTTGTTCTCGTCATCGTCGTGCTGGCGGTGCTCACGCTGTTCGCCGGCGTCAAGACGGTGCCGCAGGGCTACAACTGGACCGTCGAGCGTTTCGGCAAATATACCGTCACGCTGCGGCCGGGTCTCAATATCATCGTGCCGTTCTTCGACCGCATCGGCCACAAGATGAACATGATGGAGCAGGCGATCGACATCCCGCAGCAGGATGTGATCACCAAGGACAACGCGACGGTCACGGTCGACGGACTCGCGTTCTATCAGGTGATCGATGCCGCCAAGGCTTCATACGAAATCGCCAATCTGGATCAGGCGATCATCAAGCTGACGATGACCAACATCCGCTCGGTGATGGGCGGCATGGACCTCGACCAGATGCTGTCCCACCGCGACGACATCAACGAGAAGCTCCTGCGCGTGGTCGATGCGGCGGTCTCCCCGTGGGGCGTCAAGGTCAATCGCATCGAGATCAAGGATATCGTGCCGCCTGCCAACCTCGTGCAGTCGATGGGCCGCCAGATGCAGGCCGAGCGCGAGAAGCGCGCCGTGGTCCTGGAAGCCGAAGGACAGCGCCAGTCGGCGATCCTGAAGGCCGAGGGACAGAAACAGGCGCAGATCCTCGAAGCCGAGGGCCGGCGCGAGGCGGCGTTCCGCGATGCCGAGGGGCGCGAGCGGCTCGCGCAAGCGGAGGCGAAAGCCACCGAGGTGGTCAGCGCCGCGGTCGCGAGCGGCGACGTGGCCTCGCTCAACTACTTCGTGGCGCAGAAATACATCGAGGCGTTCGGCAAGCTGGCGACGTCGCCGAATCAAAAAGTGCTCATCGTCCCGATGGAAGCGACCGCCGTGCTCGGCTCGCTCGCCGGCATCGGCGAGATCGCCAGGGCGACGTTCGGCACCGATGGCTCCGGTGGGGCAGGGGGCGGAAGCCCCAAGACCGTTCCGCCGACGCCGCGCAAACCGAGCGGCCCAACCGGCTTCACCACGCCCGGCTACACGCCGCCGGCTTGAGCGAGCAGAACCATGTTGATCGACACTGTGACGACGCTTGGAAAGTGGAACTGGCTGATTCTCGCGGCCGTGTTCTTCGTCATCGAACTGGTGGCGCCCGGCTCCTTCATGCTGTGGCTCGGCCTTTCGGCGCTTCTGGTCGGCATCGTCTCGCTGCTGGTCGACTGGCCGTGGCAGTACCAGTTCGTCGCCTTCGCGATCTTTGCGCTCGCGTCGATCCCGCTGTGGCGCCACTTCGCGCATCGGGTCGAGAAAGTGGGCGATCAGCCGTTCCTCAATCGCCGCGCGGATGCCTTCATCGGCCGCGAGTTCACGCTGGACAAGCCGATCGTGTCCGGCAGCGGCACCGTGAAAATCGACGACACGATCTGGCGGGTTTCCGGGCCGGATTGCGCCGGCGGCAGCCGCGTCAAGGTCGTGCGTGCGGACGCCGCGACCCTGGTGGTGGAGGCGGTGTGATCTAAGCCACCCCCGCCCGCAACAGATCGTGCAGATGCACGATCCCGACCGGCGCGCCGTTGCCGACCACGAACACCGCCGTGATCTTGGATGAGTTGAGCAGCTCCAGCGCTTCGCTGACGAGCTGATCGCCGCTGACGGTCTTGGGCTGCGGCGTCATCACGTCGTCCACGCGCGCCGCCAAAAGATCGGGCCCCATGTGGCGGCGCAGATCGCCGTCCGTGATGATGCCGGCAAGCCGCTCGTCGCGATCCGTGATGCCGACACAGCCGAAACCCTTCGCGGTCATTTCCACGATCGCGTCGGCCATCGCGGTGCCGAGCGGGCGCAGCGGCACGCTCGCGCCCGTGTGCATCACGTCGCGGAGGAATTTGAGTTTCGCGCCGAGGCGGCCGCCGGGATGCAGCCCGCGGAAATCCAGCGCCGTGAAGCCGCGGCTTTCCAGCAGCGCGACCGCGAGCGCGTCGCCGAGCGCAAGCTGCATCAGCGAGGATGTGGTCGGCGCGAGATTGTGCGGACAGGCCTCCCGCGCCTGCGGCAGCAGCAGCACCACGTCGGCCGACTTCGCGAGCGTGCTCTCGGCGTCCGCCGTCACGGCGATCAGGCCGGCGCGGAAGCGGCGTGAATAATCGATCAGGTCCTTCAGCTCGACCGTCTCGCCCGACCAGGACAGCGCCATGATCACGTCGTCGCGGGTGATCATGCCGAGGTCGCCGTGGCTCGCCTCGCCCGGGTGCACGAAATAGGCGGGCGTGCCGGTCGAAGCGAACGTCGCGGCGATCTTGCGCCCGACGTGGCCGGACTTCCCCATGCCGGTGACGATCAGCCGGCCCTTCGATTTCGCGACCAGCTCAACGGCCGCGGCGAACGGTGCCGCCAGCCCGTTGCGGATCGCCGCGACCAGCGCCGCGATGCCGTCGGCTTCGGTCGCGAGCGTGCGCAGCGCCGACCCGATCAGCGGATCGTGTTCGCTCGCGCCTGGTTCCGGTTTCGGATTCAGCATTCGTTAACGTCTCGCGTGACCCGACCAGTTAGCATGGAAAGACCAGGCAAGGCGACCTCAACGCGGCGTTAACCATCCTCGTTTTACATCCGTTAACCATAAGCCGCGCCTCGCGCGGCCGCGAGGGTATTCCGTGCGGCGTGTCGCTTCAGGAGTTTTTTCGGCCGGCGTCGGTGCGGTCGTGGCCGTGCTCGCGGCGGCGCATGCGTTCGCACAGCCCACCACCAGGCAGACAGGCGTCCTGCGGCCCTCCTTCGAAGATACGGCTGAGTCTCCGCGCCGGGAGACGGCGCCGCGCGCCGTGCGCAAGCGCGATACGCGGCCGGTCGCCGACAATCCGGATACCAGTCCGGCGAGCTTCGGCAATCTGCCGGGTTTCGGTGCGAGCAAGACCGGTTTCGTCTCCACCAATACGAAACGCCGGCCCGCGTTGCGCAAGGGCGCCCGGGCGCCGGCCGTGACGTCGACACAACCGGCGCCGCTGTCGCTCACGCCGCCGGGTACCGGCGCGACGACAACGACAAGCGCCCCCGCAACCACGACGAAGCCCGCCTCCGCCACGCCTGCGCTACCGCCGCCGCGCAATCTGCTGGTGCGCATTCCCGACGCGACGGCGACCGGCAGCATCGTGGGAACCGTCAACTCCAGCCGCATGACGTCGTCTTCGGCAACACTGCTGCGCCGGCGCACCGCGGCCGAGGAGGACGCCTTTGCGCAACTTGGTTTGCGTGCCGGAGCGTTCCTCGTCTCGCCCGCGGTTGAAGTGTTCGGCGGCTACGACACCAACCCGGCGCGCGTTCCGAGCGGACGTGCTTCGGCCTATGTGACGGTTTCGCCAGAACTGCTCGCGCGCTCCGACTGGCAGCGTCACGAAGTGACCGTAGCGCTGCGCGGCAGCTATACGGCCTATGAGCGGACACCGGAGCTCGATCGGCCGACCGTCGACGGCAAGGTGACGGGCCGACTCGACGTGACGCGCGACACCGCGCTGATCGGCGAAGGGATTCTGGTGGTGGGCACCGACAATCCCGGCAGCCCGAACGTGCAGGCGGGGCTTTCCCGCTTCCCGATCTTCACGACGCTCGGCGGCGCGGTTGGGGTCTCGCAGCGCTTCAATCGCGTCGAAGTCGCCGTGAAGGGCGGCGCGGAGCGCACCGAATATCGGGACTCGACGTTCACCGATGGCACCACGGCGAGCAACCACGATCGCGACTTCAATCGTTACGCCGTGCTGATGCGCACCAGCTACGACGTGATGCCCGGCATCAAGCCGTTCGTCGAGGCGACCTACGACACGCGCGAGCACGACATCCAGTTCGACCGCTTCGGACTGCAGCGTGACTCGACCGGGTGGAGCGTGAAGGGCGGCACGACCTTCGAGTTCTCGCGCCTGCTGACCGGCGAAGTCGCGGTCGGCTATCTCGAGCGCGCCTACAAGGACCCCTCGCTGCAGCAATTGCAGGGCGTGCTGTTCGACGCCGCGCTGATCTATTCGATGAGCGCGCTCACCAACGTGAAGCTCACCGCCGCGACGGTCGCGGGCGAGACCACGGTGCCGGGCACCGCCGGCATCCTGACGCGCAACGCCGGGATCGAAGTCAACCACGCGTTCCGCCGCTGGCTGATCGGTACCGCGAAGTTCAATTTCGGTTACGACGATTATGTCGGGTCGGCGCGCAAGGACGACCGCTACGCGGTCTCGGCCGCCATCACCTACAAGCTCAACCGGCTGATGGCGGTGAAGGGCGAAGTGCGCCAGGAATGGATGCGCTCGACCGCGCCGGGGGTCGATTATGCCGCCACGGTGTTCCTGCTCGGGATGCGGTTGCAGCGCTAGGTCGTGCGTCAATCGAATTGACGGGGCGGCGCCGGGCGTGGTTGCGTACCGGATCACCTCATCATCCAAGCAGTACCCCGCCCATGCCCAAACTCTACGAAGCCCTCGCGGAAGCATTCCTCGCCGAAGGCGTCGACACGCAGTTCGTCCTGATGGGCGACGGCAACATGCACTGGTGCACCGCCTTCGCCAAACTGCCGGGCGTGC
>JAXDOA010000144.1:0-3801 GCA_034669125.1 Hyphomicrobiales bacterium | reverse complement strand
GGCAAGTTCACCCGCGACTGGATGCTGGAGAACAAGGTCAACCAGACCTCGTTCAAGGCGACGCGCGCCAAGCTCGCCGAGCACCCGATCGAGCAGGTCGGCGAGAAGCTGCGCGCCATGATGCCGTGGATCAAGGCCAAGGCGCTGGTCGACAAGGCAAGGAACTGATCCAGGCTTGAATTCGGCGCCAACGGGCCCGCTTGCGGGGCCCGTTTTGCTTACCGTCGCGCCTTGGTGCATGCTGCCCGCATGGGTTGCAGAGCCGAGGGAGGACGCCATGGACACGCGCGCCACAATCGAAAGCATCCTCGACAAAGCCTATGCGGCGCGGCGAAGCCACGACGCCAAGGCAGCCGCGGCCTTGTTCACCGATGACGGCGCGTTCGCGGCAAATGGTGCGCCGCGCGCCGAAAAGCATGCCGAGCGGCTTGGCGCCCTGGAAGGCATGTTCGCCGCCTTCGAGGTGATCGGCTTCGAGCAGCATTACCGGATCATCGATCCGCCCCGGGCCGTGGTGCATTGGCGCGGGAAATTCCGCGCCCAGAACGGCCAGGTCGGCGAGACCGACATCCTCGATCTGTTCGAGGTCCGGGACGGCCGCATCGCCTCCCTGACCTCATTTTTCGATACTGCCTACGCGGCCGCCTTGAGCGCGCCGGCCTGACCGGCGTTAACCGGTAACGGCTGACCGCCGGGGCGGCATCGGTCTGGCTCTTGCTTTGACGGTTTGATTGCAGTTTTATGACGGCGAAGGTTGCCCGGCCGCACGCGCGAGCCCGGGCGTGTGTAACAGTTTCCATGCCGCCCGCTATTGCTTCCCTGACGACCCGTCTGTTCGACGCTTCGGCCACAAGTCGCGGTTACGCGTCACGCGTGGCGCTCCTGGTCGCGCTCCATCTGGCGGCGATCGCGATCCTGATCGGCACGGAGTCGCGGCCCGTGCCGCAGCTGGCGTTCATCCTCTCCTGGGGCTTTTTCAATTTCTGCTGGATCGTGCTGCTGGCCCGTCCGGCCGTCGCCGCCGCGATGTCGCTCGCCTGGCTGGTTCTGTTGATCCTGCTGTCGCAGTTCAAGCACGACGTGCTGCTGATGACGGTCAACTTCGTCGACCTGATGATCATCGACGCGGATACGCTCTCGTTTCTGCTCAAGGTTCTGCACCTCGACACCAAGACCGTGATCGCGGTCGCGTTGCTGGTCGTTGCACTTGTCCTGACCTGGTATTTCGATCCGTTGCGGATGCGCCGCGGCGTCGCCTTGCTTGGCGCCGCTGCGTGCTTTGCCGGCCTCGTCGGATTGGCCATCGCGTTCCCGAGCGACCCGTGGGAGGAGTTCTACGCGGAGAATTACTTCTCCAAGTTCACGCGCTCCGGCGTCACGGCTGTCGGCGATCTCGTCACGCGCGGTGTGCTGGAGTCCGATGCGGCTGTCTCAAGTCATCTCGCCGCAGCGGCGGACACACAGTGCACGGTCAGCAAGCCGCCGCACATCGTGATGGTGTTCGACGAGTCGAGCTTCGACATACGGGCGATCCCGGAGGTAAAGACCCCGGCTAACTATGGCCCCCACTTCAAATCGGACGACGGCAAGCAGCGCTCACTGATCGTGGAGGGCGCCGGGGGCCCAAGCTGGTACACGGAGTACAACGTGCTCACCGGCCTGTCGGCGCGCTCATACGGGCGCTTTGCCGATTTCGTCACTCGCATCGCGGCTGGCCGGGTCGAGCGCGGCCTGCCGCATACGCTGCGCAAATGCGGCTACAAGACCTTCACGCTCTATCCGATGTACGGCGCGTTCTTGAGCGCGCGGCATTTCCAGACCAGCGCCGGAATCCAGAATTTCCACGATTCCGAGACGCTCGGTGCAAAATTCCTCGATCCCGATTCATTCTATTTCGACAAGGCCGCGGAGATCATCGAGCAGCAGCGCAAGAACCAGCCGCTGTTCCTGCTGGTGTACACGGCGCAGAACCATTTTCCCTGGGACTTCCGCTTCCGGCCCGATCTCGCGCCCGAATGGCGCGATCTCGGCAACCGGCCCGATGTCGACGAATACCTGCGGCGCCAGCATCTGAGCGCAACCGACTATCAGGCCTTCGTCGCGCGGCTCGCGCGCGACTTCCCCGGCGAGCCGTTCCTGATCGTCCGGTTCGGCGATCACCAGCCCTACTTCGCGCGCAGCATGATCGATCCGGTGCAGGACGATTCCATGACGGCGCGCCGGGTGGCGGCGGGCGATCCGCGGTTTCTTACCACCTACTACGCGATCAACACGCTGAACTTCACGCCGCGCGATATGAGCTCCGCGACGAATGCGCTCGACGCGCCTTACCTGCCGCTGGTCGTGCTTGAAGCGGCCGGCGTGCCGCTCGATCCGTCGTTCGCCGAGCAGAAGAAGATCCTGCAGCGCTGTAACGGCCTGTTCTACCGCTGCAACGGCGGCGCCGAGGCGCGCCGCTTCAACCGCCTGTTGATCGACGCAGGGCTGATCAAGGGATTGTAGGGTTGCTGCCCACGGCTTGCATCCTCCCTGCATCCCGCTAGCTTGCGGCCAGAAGCGCCATCAAATAGAGGGAACGCATGGCCGCAGGTTCGAGCGCCGCGCCCGCGGCCAGCGGCTCAACGCCGGCTGTTTCGCTCAACGACGTGCAGGTGTCGTTCCGGCTTGCCGACGACACGACCTACACGGCCGTGCAGCGCGCGACGCTGGATGTCGCGGACGGCGAGTTCGTCGCGATCGTCGGGCCGACCGGCTGCGGCAAGTCGACGCTGCTCAATGTGGCGGCCGGGCTGATCGCGCCCTCGAACGGCACCGCCACGATCTTCGGCAGTCCGCTGCCCGGCCTCAACCGCCAGGCCGGATATCTGTTTCAGGCCGAGGCGCTGTTTCCCTGGAAGACCGCGGCCGAGAATGTCGCGATCGGCCTGGAGATCGCCGGCACGCCCAAGGCGGAGGCGCGCGAGCGCGCGCAAAGCTGGCTGACGCGCGTCGGCATCGGCGGCTTCGGCGACCGTTATCCGCACATGCTCTCGGGCGGGCAAAGGAAGCGCGTCGGCCTCGTGCAGGTGCTGATCCGCGATCCGAAGATCCTGCTGATGGACGAGCCGTTCGGCCCGCTCGACGCGCAGACGCGCCAGATCATGGGCAACCTGCTGCTCCATTTGTGGAGCGCGGACCGCAAGGCGGTGCTGTTCGTGACACACGATCTCGAAGAGGCGATCGCGCTCTCCGACCGCGTGGTGATCATGTCGGCGGGGCCGGCCGCGCGCATCATCGGCAACTGGACGGTGCCGCTCTCGCGCCCGCGCGACATCAGCGAGGTGAAACTCGATCCGGCATTCCACCACTTGCATCGCGAAATCTGGGAAGCGCTGAAGGATGAGGTGATGAAGGGTTACGCGCAGACGGGGGGAGGGTGAGCCATGAACCGCGCCACACTCCTGACGCTCCAAATCCTCGTCGCGGTCGTGTCGGTCGGGCTATGGCACGTGCTCACCAGATATCCGGTGTGCGGCCTGTCGTATTTCGGCGCCGAGAAAGATTGCGTCACCCTGCTGCCGCCGTTCTTCTTCTCCACGCCGCTCGATGTCGCATCGCGCATCGTGCGCTGGTTCGTCGAGGGGACGATCTGGAGGCACCTGTGGATCACGCTGATCGAGGCAATGCTCGCCTTCGTGATCGGCTCGGTGTTCGGCGTGCTGATCGGCGTCTGGTTCGCGCAGCAGCCGGTGATCGCCGCGGTGTTCGACCCTTACGTCAAGATGGCAAACGCGCTGCCGCGCGTCGTGCTGGCGCCGATCT
>JAXDOA010000143.1:0-7176 GCA_034669125.1 Hyphomicrobiales bacterium | reverse complement strand
GCCGTCGCGATGACCCGATAACGGAAGCGAGGCCCGGCATTCTGCGGCAATTCGCGCGGCGGCACATGTTTGTCCTGCACTGACAGCGAACGCAGCACCTCGCCGGGCGCGAGTGCGATCGTTGCGGCCAGTGCCTCGATCCGCGGCAGATCGTAAGGAGCGACGCCTGCCTCGATGGCGGCGTGCATCATGAACATCCAGGCGGTCGCGCGTCCCTCGCGGGCGCCCGCGAACAATACGTCATCCGCCGTGTTGCCGGACACCGCACCGCGTTGCGGCAGCGGCAGGCCGGTTGAACGCAGCGCGAATTCGCCGGTCAGCGCCGCCGCCACCGCGATCGCGGCCTGGGCGTCGAGACGATCGCGAACCGTGTAGGCGGCGAGCAGCAGCGTGACGAGGTCGCTCGCCGCGTTGGCGCAATGCCGCAGGTTCTCGGCTGGCGCCGCAGGTTGCAGCGGCGGCGCCGGCGGGCGCGCACGTTCCGGCCGCGGCTGGCGGCGTCCAAAGCTCATGGCCGATCCTCGAACCGATCGGCATGCATTGTCGCGGACGCGCGTTAAAAGCCGATTTCGCACGCCTTTGAGTCTTCGGCGCCGATCGCAACGTCCGGTTAACGACGTCCCATCGGGACGACGCCGGGCAGCGCCAGCACCGCGTTGCGGAACGCGGCGCCGCGCAGTTCGAAGTTGCGGTACTGGTCGTACGACGCGCAGGCGGGCGAGAGCAGCACCACCGGCTCGGTCGCGCCGGACGCCGCGGCATCGCGCGCAGCGAGCTCGACCGCGCGCTCGAGCGTGCCGGCCACCACGAATGGCACCTTTCCCTGCAGCGTGCCGGCGAACTCGCCCGCCGCCTCGCCGATCAAATAGGCTTTGCGGATGCGCGGGAAGTAGCCGGCGAGCGACGTGATGCCGCCGGTCTTCGCCTTGCCGCCCGCGATCCAGAAAATATCCGGAAAGCTCGCGAGCGCGCGCGCCGCGGCGTCCGCATTGGTGGCCTTGGAGTCGTTGACGAACAGAACCTTGTCCTTGTGACCGACCTGCTCCATGCGGTGTGCAAGGCCGGGGAAAGAAACGAGCGCGCTCTGAATCGCCTCGGATGACAAGCCCAGTGCGAGCCCGGCAGCGGTCGCGCAAGCGGCGTTCTGCGCATTGTGCAGTCCACGCAGCGAGCCGATGCCGCCGATGTGCACGACCGCGCGCGCCGTGCCGCCCGCCGCGCGCATCACCTGATTGGCTTCGACGTAAAATCCATCCGAGAGCGGGCGGCGCACCGAGACGCGCTCGATGCGCTTTCCCGCGCGGCCGATCCGGTCGGCGACCGCCTGGCACCAGTTGTCGTCGACCCCGACGACCGCGGTGCCGTTGGTTTGCACGCCGGCAACCAGCCGCTCCTTGATCGCCGCGTAATGGGCGAGCGTGCCGTGGCGGTCGAGGTGATCCTCCGTGACGTTGAGCAAGATGCCAATCGAAGGATCGAGCGAGGGCGCGAGATCGATCTGGAACGACGAGCACTCGATCACATGCACGCGCCCCGGTGCCGGTGGTTGCAGCGACAGGATCGCGGTGCCGATATTGCCGCCGAGTTGGGCGTCGTAATTGGCGCTCGACAACAGGTGTGCGACGAGCGCGGTTGTGGTGGACTTGCCGTTCGTTCCGGTGATCGCGATGAACGGCGCGTCCGGCGCGGTGCGGCGCCGCTCGCGGCAGAACAGCTCGATGTCGCCGATCACTTCCACCGCGGCATTGCGCGCGAGGCCGACCGTCCAATGCGGCGCCGGATGCGTGAGCGGCACGCCGGGCGCGAGCACCAGTGCCGCCATCTGGCTCCAGTCGATGTGGCGCAGATCGGCGACCGGAATGCCGGTGGCGCGCGCCTTGTCGATCGTCTGATCGCTGTCGTCGAACGCCACCACATCGGCGCCGCCCGCAAGAAGCGCGCTCGCGCTGGCGAGGCCGGAGGCGCCGAGCCCGAACAGCGCGACCTTTTTCCCGGCGAAACTGGTGAGCGGGATCATGAGGCACCGCCCGCGCCACAGGCACAGGTGCGCTCCCCTCCCCCTTGTGGGGGAGGGTTGGGGGTGGGGGTAGTTGTTTGACGCGCCGGCTGCACCAGGTGCGATCGATCGCACCACCCCCCTCCCCAGCCCTCCCCCACAAGGGGGGAGGGAGCCCACCGAGTATGCCGCGCGATCATCATCGCAGCTTCAAGGTCGAGAGCCCCGCGAGCGCCAGCACGATCGAGATGATCCAGAACCGGATCACGATCTGGGGCTCGGTCCAGCCCTTCTTCTCGAAATGATGATGCAGCGGCGCCATGCGGAACACGCGCTTGCCGGTCAACCTGAACGAGACCACCTGCACGATCACCGATACGGCTTCGAGCACGAAGAGACCGCCGATAATGGCGAGCGCGATCTCGTGCTTGGTGGCGACCGCGACTGAGCCGAGCAGCCCGCCGAGCGCGAGCGAGCCGGTATCGCCCATGAAGATCGAAGCGGGCGGTGCATTGAACCAGAGGAACCCGAGGCCCGCCCCGAGCACGGCACCGAGCAAGACGGCGAGCTCGCCCGTGCCGAGGACAAAATGGATCTGCAAATAGTCGGAATAGACGGCGTTGCCGACGAGATATGCGATGGCAGCAAAACAAAGCGCCGCGACCATGACCGGCACGATGGCGAGGCCGTCAAGGCCATCGGTCAGATTCACCGCATTGCCGGCACCGACAATGATGAAGGTCCCGAATATGACGAAGAACCAGCCGAGATCGAACACCAGGTCCTTGAAGAACGGAAACGCCAGCGACGTCGCGAACGGCGGCCGGCCGAGACTCGCGATCGCAAAGCAGGCCGCGGCCGCGATCAGCGCTTCGATGAGAAGCCGCGCGCGGCCGGCGAAGCCTCCATGGCTCTGCCGCGTGACCTTGAGGTAGTCGTCATAGAAGCCGACCAGCCCGAAGCTGAGCGTGACCCCGAGCGCGATCCACACGTAGGGATTGGCCGGGTTCGCCCACAGCACGGTCGCGACCGTGACGCCGGAGAGGATCATCAAGCCGCCCATCGTGGGCGTGCCGCGTTTGGTGGTGAGATGTGACTCCGGCCCGTCTTCGCGGATCGGCTGACCCTTGCCCTGGCGCAGCCGCAGGTGATCGATGATCCATGGGCCAAACAGGAAAACAAACAGCATGGCGGTGAACATGGAACCGCCGGTGCGCACCGTCAGATAACGGAACACGTTGAACACGCCGATGGTGCCCGAGTAGTCCGCCAGCCAATAAAGCATCGTTCAGCCCTGAAGCGCCTGTTCGGCTTGCGTTGCGCGCCGCTTGAGCGCCTTGACGATCGGACCCATGCGCGAGCCGAGCGAACCCTTGACCATCACGGCATCGCCCGCCGCGACCGCCCCGAGAATCTGCGGCTCCAGCGCCGCGGCGTTCTCCGCATAGCCGCCGCGCCGCTCCGAGGGAAGCGCATCCCACAGCGATTTCATCAGCGGGCCGGCGCAATAGACGAGATCGACCGCGTTGCCGACCACCGCCGCGGCGAGTTCCGCGTGCAGCAAGGCGCCCTCCGGGCCAAGTTCGAGCATGTCGCCGAGCACCGCGATGCGCCGGCCGAGGTCCCGCATCGGCACCTGCCCGAGCAGCGCGAGCGCGGCGCGCATGGAGGTCGGGTTGGCGTTGTAGCTCTCGTCGATCAGCAACACGTCGCCGCCCGGCAGCGCGAGCGTCATGCGCTCGCCGCGCCCGACCGGGGCCTTGAGATCGGTCAGCGCAAGCGCCGCGAGTGCGAGATCGGCGCCAAGCAGCAAGGCCGCCGCCAGCACACCGAGCGAATTATCCACGACATGCCGCCCCGGCGCACCGAGCTTGTAGGTGACGTCGTGGCCGAGAATGTGCGCCTGCACGGTCGAGGTTTCGGCCTGCAGCGAGACTTTCAGCGCGCGTGCGTCCGCGTCCGCGCGTTGGCCGAACGAGACGATCCGCGTGATGCCCGCTGCGTCGGCGGCGGCTTTCAGCCGCTCGAACTGGGCGATGTCGGTGTTGATGACGGCCGCGCCACCCGGCTCGACACCTGAGAAAATCTCCGCTTTCGCATCCGCGATGGCATCGAGCGTGCCGAAGAACTCCAGATGCACCGGCGCGATGGTGGTGACGATCGCGACGTGCGGGCGCACGAGGCCTGTCAGCGGCGTGATCTCGCCCGCGTGATTCATTCCGATCTCGAACACGCCGAACTTCGCCGCTGGCGGCATCAGCGCGAGCGATAGCGGCACGCCCCAGTGGTTGTTGTAGGAGGCGGCCGACGCATGCGTCTCGCCCTGCCGGCCGAGCACAAGGCGCAGCGCCTCCTTGGTGCCGGTCTTGCCGACCGAGCCGGTGACGGCGACGATCTGAGCGCCCGAGCGCGCGCGCGATGCGCGGGCGAGATCGTTCAGCGCTTCCAGCACGTCCAGCACGATCAGCAGCGGCGCATCCTTCGGCATCGCGGCTTGCTTCGCCTTTGCAACCACCGCAAGCCCGGCCCCGGCCTGCAGCGCAGCCTCGACAAAATCATGCCCGTCGCGATTCTCGCCCTGGATCGCGAAGAACGCTTCCCCAGGTTTGATGGTGCGCGTGTCGATCGACAGGCCCGGCACATCGCGCGGCAGAGCGCCCGCACGCTTCGCCTTCATGGCTGATGCCATGTCGTCCAGAGTCCAGAGCGGCTCGCTCACCCGGCCTTCTCCCTGAGCGCAGCGGCGACCGCCTCGTGGTCGCTGAACGGCAATACCCGGTCGCCGAAAATCTGGCCGCTTTCGTGGCCTTTTCCGGCAACCAGCAGGACATCTCCCGGCTGCAATGCGGCAACCGCGCTGCGGATCGCTTCGCCGCGGTCGCCGATTTCGGCCGCGCGCGGCGCAGCGGCCAGAATGGCGGCCCGGATTGCGGCCGGGTTCTCGCTGCGCGGATTGTCGTCGGTGACGATGACGCTGTCGGCCCCTTTGCCCGCGATTTCGCCCATCAGCGCCCTCTTGCCCTGATCGCGGTCGCCGCCCGCGCCGAACACCACGACGAGCTTGCGCTTCGCATACGGCCGCAACGCTTCGAGCGCCTTGGCGAGCGCGTCCGGCTTGTGCGCGTAATCGACGAAGATCGGGGCACCGTTGCGTTGGCCGATCAGCTCGAGCCGGCCTTTCGCGCCTTCCAGTCCCTCGAGCGCGGCAAATACCTTTTCGGGATCGCTTCCCGTGGCGAGCGTCAGGCCCGCCGCGACCAGCGCGTTCTCCACCTGAAACGCACCGACCAGCGGCAACCGCACGCGATAGGCCCGCCCATCATGCTCAAGACGGAGCGTCTGCGAAAAACCGTCGATCACGGTGTCGAGCAGCCGGATGCCGGTCCCGTTGCGCCCCACGGTCAACACCGTCAGGCCGCGCCCGGCGCCGGCGGCAATCACCTGATCGGCATACGGATTGTCGGCTGCAACGACCGCCGCGCCGTCGGGCGCGACGATGCGCTCGAACAGGATCAGCTTCGCCGCGAGATAGGCCTCCTCGGTCGGGTGATAATCCATGTGGTCGCGCGAGAGGTTGGTGAAACCCCCGACCCTCACGCGCACGCCGTCGATGCGGTGCTGGTCTAACCCGTGCGACGAGGCCTCCATGGCGAGATGGGTGATGCCGTCCTCGGCGAGCCGGTCGAGCGTGCGCGCCAGCTCGATCGGATCGGGCGTCGTGAGCGAGCCGTAGATCTCTTCCTTCGGCGTGACCAGGCCGATGGTGCCGATGCTGGCTGCTTCGCAGCCCAACGCTGCCCAGATCTGGCGCGTGAACGCCGCGACCGAGGTCTTGCCGCTGGTTCCGGTCACGGCCGCGATCGTGGCCGGCTGGCGCGGATAGAAGCGCGCGGCGCTGAGCGCGAGCGCGCGCCGTACATTGCCGGTGCGCACGAACATAGTGCCTTCGGGCAAACTCTCCGGAGCGCGCTCGGCCATGATCGCGGCCGCACCGGCCGCAACGGCCTGCGGCACGAAGCCCAGCCCGTCCGCTTTCATCCCCGGCACCGCGACGAACAGATCGCCGCGCTTCACCTTGCGGCTGTCGGACGCGATGCCGCCAATATCGAGCGCCGCAAAGCGGGCGTCGAATTCGCCATCCGGTCCAATGAGTTCGCTGAGTTTCACGTGTTCCGCCCGGGCAACCGATTCGGGCGGATATTAACTAGCGCGCGGCTTGCTTCATATTGGCAAGGATCAATTGATCCGCCGGCGGCAGGTCTAGGCGCGGTTCCAGCCCGAGCATCGGCGCAATGCGCGCGATGATCTTCGCCGCCGTCGGCGCCGCATTCCAGCCCGAGGTGGCGTATCCGTGCGTCTCGGGCAGCCCCTTCGGCTCGTCGAGCAGCAGCGTGATCAGGTAGCGCGGCTTGTCGGCAGGCAGCACCGCCATGAAGGTGGTGAGCAGCTTGGTCTTGGAGTAGCGGCCGTTCACGACCTTCTCGGCCGTTCCGGTCTTGCCGCCGACGTAGAAGCCTGGAACATCGGCCTTCCTGGCCGAACCCTTCTCGGCATTGAGCCGCATCAGGTAGCGCATCATCGCCGAGGTCTCCGGCTTGATCACCTGCACGGCGAGCTTCTTTGCCTCCTCCTCGCTGCGCTTGAGGAAGGTCGGCGGGATCATGGCGCCGCCGTTCATCAGCGCGCCAACCGCCATGGTGGCCTGCAGCGGCGCAACCGAGAGGCCGTGGCCGAACGCGATGGTGATCGTGTTGAGCTCGCCCCAGCGCTTCGGAACGATCGGCATTGCGCTCTCCGGCAGTTCGGTCGTCACCCGGTCAAGCTGCCCCATCTTCTTCAGGAACCACTTGTGGTGCTCGACGCCCATCCCGAGCGCGATCTTCGCGGTGCCGATGTTGGACGAATAAGTGAACACCTCGTGCAGTGCCAGCACGCGGCGCTGCGCGTGATAGTCGTTGATGTTGAACTTGCCGTAGCGCAGCGAGGCGCGCGCATCGAGCTGCGAGTTGAGATTGTACTTGCCCGAGTCGAGCCCCATCGCGATGGTAAGCGCCTTGAAGGTCGAGCCCATCTCGTACACGCCGGTCGTCAGGCGGTTGATACGCAGCGGGTCGAGCGCCTCGCGCGGATTATTCGGATCATAGTCGGGCAACGACACCATCGAGACGACTTCGCCGGTG
>JAXDOA010000142.1:0-4474 GCA_034669125.1 Hyphomicrobiales bacterium | reverse complement strand
TCGTGCCGCGGATGATGATGAGATCCTTGATCCGTCCGGTGATGAACAGTTGCCCCCTGGAATTGAGAAACCCAAGATCGCCGCTGCGCAGCCACGCGCCGCTCTCGCCTTCGATGCGCGCATGCAGGCTCGTGGCGCTCGCATCGGGGTTATCCCAATAGGCGCGCGCGACGTGCGGGCCTTCGATCCACAGCTCGCCAACGGTGTCGGCGGGAAGGCGCCGCAGCGTCTGCGGGTCGACGATCGCGAGCCGCGAGTCCGGGATCGGATAGCCGCAGCCGACCAGCACGTGCGCGTCGTTCCGGTCGTCCGGGTCGCGGATGGTATTCGCCTGCATCGCATTGCGGCTGAGTGTGCGCGTGTCATGGCCCGCGCCGACCGGGCTCATCGAGACGATCAATGTCGCCTCGGCCATGCCGAAGCCCGGGTTCATCGCATGCGGAGCGAGGCCATACGGCGAGAAAGTTTCGATGAACTTCTCGATCGTGGGAGTGCGGATCGGCTCGGCTCCGACCAGGATGATCTTCCACGACGAGAGGTCGACGCCTTCCATCTGGTCGGTGCGCAGCCGCGTGACACACAGGTCGTAGGCGAAATTGGGCGAGGCGGTGATTTCGGCGCGGTAATGGCTGATCGCGCGCAGCCAGGTGAGCGGCCGCTGCATGAAGCCGGACGGCGAAAGCAGCACGCAGAGCGCGCCGAGATACATCGAGCCGACGACGCTGAGGATCAGGCCCATGTCGTGATAGAGCGGCAGCCAGTTGACGCAGGTCGAGTGCTTGCCGGTGCCGAGTGCGCGCTGCGCTTGTCCCATGTTGGCGAGCAGCATCGCGTGGGTGACGACGACGCCCTTCGGGTCGGAGGTCGAGCCCGAGGTGTATTGCAGGAATGCGGTGTCGCCTGTCTGCGGGCGCGGCAGGTCGATCGCGGCTCGCGGGCCCGGCGTCAGGTCGACGGTGAGCCATTGCAGCTCGTGACCGGAAAAGCGCGCCGCGAGATCGTCGCGTGCGGCAAGCGCCGCGCTCGTCAGCACGACCGTCGGCTTGCAGTTCGCCATGATGCTGGCAGAGGAATCGCGTGCGCTTTGCCGGCGCGGTACCATCATCGGCACGGCGATCACGCGTGCGATCAGGCAGCCGAAGAACGCGACGACGAATTCAAGTCCCGGCGCAAACACCAGCAGCGCGCGGTCGCCGGGTTTTGCGCGGAGGGCGAGCCGTTTTGCGACAGCATTTGCCGCGTCATGCAGTTCGCGAAACGTGAGGACGGAGTCCTCCTCGCCGCGATCGGTGAGAAATATCAGTGCTCGATCAAGGGGTTGCGTCGCGGCGCGATGCTCCAGAACCGCAACGAGCGATGAAAACTGCTCCATTCCGGAAATCCGGATTAGCGCGCCGCTGCCGGTTGTGCGGCCCGCGCCGCGAGTTTCCCGGCCAGGTGCGCGGACAGGTCGGCAACCGTCGGATGATCGTAGAATGTCTCGGCCGAGAGCTCCAGATCGAGCCGGTCTTCCAGCTCCATCAACAGATAAACCGTCATGGCGGAGTCGAGCCCAAGCCGGGTGAACTTTGCGTTCACATCGATGGTGTCCTTCGGAATCCGCAGGATCTCGGCGAGCTGGTCGACGCAGAACGCGGAAATTTCTTGGCTGTTCATGGCTGCTCCCGAAAACCGCCGGGACAATAGGGGCGGGCGACCGATTGTCAAATCATTCGGCGGCGGGCGACATCGCGGGGGCTTCTTGCGGCACCGGCTGCGGCGGTGCCATGAACTGCGCGCGCGCAAGCTCGGCGAAGCGCCCGTTGCGCGCGACCAGTTCGTCGAACGTGCCTTGTTCGATGACGCGGCCCTGATCGAACACGAGAATGCGGGTGGCGTTGCGCACGGTCGCGAGGCGATGCGCGATCACGAAGGTGGTGCGGCCTTTCATCACCTCGTCGAGCGCAGCCTGCACCTTGCGCTCCGTGGTGGCGTCGAGTGCGCTCGTCGCCTCGTCGAGGATCAGGATTGGCGGGTCCTTAAGCAGCGCGCGCGCAATCGAGATGCGCTGACGCTCACCGCCAGAGAGCGAGCGCCCGCGTTCGCCGACGGTGCCGTCCAGACCGTCCGGATGCCGCTCGATCAGTTCGCTCGCCTGCGCGCGGGCCGCTGCCTCGAGCAATTGCGCGTCGGTCGCATCTGGATTGCCGACGCGCAGGTTCTCGGCGATCGAGCGGTTGAACAGCAGGGCTTCCTGATAGACCACGCCGATACTGTGGCGCAGCGCCGCGAGCTTGACCGCCCTGATGTCCATGCCGTCGATCTTGATCACGCCGGACTGCGGGTCGAACGCGCGGTGTAAGAGCGCGAGCGCGGTGGATTTGCCGGCGCCGGTCGAGCCGACCAGCGCGATGGTCTCGCCCGGCAGCGCCGTGAACGAGAGGTCGGCGATGGCGGGACGCTTGCCGTCATAGGAGAACGACACATCGTTGAACTCGATCAGCCCGCGCATGCGGCCGGGATCGACCGCGTCGGCGCGATCGCGCACCGCCGGCACGGTGTCGAGCACGTCGAAGAATTCCTTCAGCCGCGGCGCATCGAGCAGCACCTTGTTGGTGAAGCCGACAACCTGCTCCATCCGGACGATCAGCAGCGCGGCGAAATTCATGAAGGTGACGATCTCGCCGATGGTCGCGAGGCCCTGCATGTTGAGGTAGATTCCAAGCAGGAAGATCGACAGCATGGTGGTGGTGGTGGCCGAGCGCGTCAGCACCGCGATGATCGCCCACCAGGACAGCACCGGCATCTGCGCGGCCAGCAGCCGGTCGGCCTCGTTGCGCAGGCTTCTCACCTCCGCCTCGACGCGCGCAAAGCCCTGCACCAGCGCGATGTTGCTGAGCGCATCGGACGCCCGTTCAGCCATCGATGTGTAGTGGCCTTCGACCGCGCTCTGCAGTTTCTCGGTCTTGCGGATGACCAGCACGGTCAGGCCCGAGAAGACCACGCAGAGGATCACCAGCAGCGAGGCGAGCCGCCAATTGACGAACAGCGACAGCGGCAGCAGCACAAACAGCGCCACGAAGGCGGCGAGATGCTCGCGGAAGAACGACAGCCAGAGCGTCCACAGCGCATCGACGCCGGTGAGCATCACCTTCATCAGCCGTCCGGAATGCGAGCCGCCGTGGAACGAAAGCGGCAATTGCAGGACGTGCTCGAAATACATCGTCGTGACGGTTTGCTTGCGCCGGTGCGCGAGCCGGTCGGAATACAGGGCGACCAGCACGCCACAGACGATGGTGAACAGGCCGAAGGCGACCCAGGCGGCGAGCAGCGGCGTGAGCGCCTCGAACGTCGGTGTCGCGCCCGAGGTCTGTCCCTTCACGAGTGCATCGATGATGCGGCCGAACAGCACGGGCTCGGCGAATTGCGCGGCGGCGAGCGCCACGTTGGCGCCGGCCAGCACCCAGCCGAGGCGCGCCTCGGGCCCGAGCAAGGTGAGCACGCGCGTATAGAGCTTGAAGAAATTCATGTCGCCCAAGGTCGGGTTAGTCGGCTGGCGGAATATTGCGTAACGACGTGCCAACGATCATTCACCTCAGAAAGTTCCATACTTCGGGTGCGTTGACCACTGGCGTTGTGGACGCCTTAAGCCCTTCTGGCTGCGGGGCTAAAGCTGTCAGGCCTGCGCGAAGCCGGAGCGTTGCGCCCAGCCGGTCATGCGCGCTTCCAGCATCGCCATCAGGGCGTACATCACGATGCCCTCGACGGCGAGTGCGAGCAGTCCGGCGAAGATCAGCGGCACCTGGAATTGCGCCTGCGCCTGCAGCATCAGATTGCCGATCCCGACATTCGACGCCACGCTCTCGGAGATCACGGCGCCGACGAAGGCGAGCGTGATCGCGACTTTCAGTGAGCCGAAGAAGTAGGGCAGGGAACGCGGGATGCCGACCTTGCGCATGATGTCGAGCTTGGAGGCGCCGAGCGCCTTGAGCACGTCCTCAAGCTCCGGCTCGATCGTCGCGAGCCCGGTCGCAACGTTCACGACGATCGGGAAGAACGAGATCAGGAACGCGGTCAGTACCGCCGGGACGAAGCCGATGCCGAACCACAGTACCAGGATCGGCACCACGGCGACCTTCGGGATTGCGTTGAAGCCGATCATCAACGGGTAGACGCCCGCATAGACGGCGCGCGACCAGCCGACCGCGAGGCCGAGCAGCAGGCCGAAGCCCACCGCGAGGGCAAAGCCGACCAGTGTTGAGGACAGCGTGAACAGCGAATGCTTGTAGAGCGCCGGCCAGTAGTCGATCACCGCCTTGAACACGAGCGAGGGCGGCGGCAGGAAGAACACCGGGATCTTGAAAATGCGGCACGCCGCTTCCCAGACAATGAACAGCGCGGCGGTCGCGATCCAGGGCGCGAGGCGGATGGCGAGCGTGGTCTTCATTGCCGCGCCTTCACGATGTGCTCGCGCAATTCGTGCACGATGCCGGTG
>JAXDOA010000141.1:0-6858 GCA_034669125.1 Hyphomicrobiales bacterium | reverse complement strand
TCTGCGGCGCCCCTGCCCCGGCTTTCAGCGCGGCGGTCGCGATCGCAAAGCCGACCACCGGCCCGCCCGGCGTCAGCGCACCGAGCACGGTCGCGAGCGCGAGACCCGGCGTCCCGGTATCGGCCCCGAGCCAGGCCGGAATGAGTTTGCTCGGCAGCAGTTCGGCAATGAAGCCCGAGCCGACCATGCCGATCGCGATGCGCGGCAGCAGCATCAGGAACTCGCGCCACGCCAGCCGCAGCGAGTCGATGAACAGCGAATTGCTGCGCAGGATCAGCGCCGCGCCGAGCCCCAGCACGATGCTCCACAGCGCGATGTCGATGATCAGGTTCATGCCGCACCCGCCTTGCGGTGCATGAATTTCCAGATCACGCGCGCCGCGAGGCCCGCGAGCACGGGCAGCGGCAGACAGAAAATGATGCGCCAGGTGACGAAGTCGAGCCCGAAGAACGGCAGCTCCCACACGATCGCGCGGGTGTATCCGATCAGCGTCCACGCGATCACGAAGGCGCACGCCGCGCCCGCGTCGGCGCCCGCGGCGAGCAGCGCGCCGGCGAGCGGATAGATCGTGAACGGCCCGCCCGGCATGATCGCGCCCGCGACCGTCGCGAGCAGGATACCGGCGAGGCCGGACTCCGCCCCCACCCACCGCGCAATGGTCTCGCGCGGCAGCAGCAAGGTGATGAACGCACCGATCAGGCACCCCGCCAGAACCTTGGGGAGCATCGTGCCGAACAGGGCGACGTCGTCGAACAGGATCGCAAGGAAGCGCGCCTGCCCGTCGCGGAAGAAAACGATCGCCGCCGACGTGACGGCGAGCGCCGTGATGACGGCCGCCGACCAGTCGAAGGCGCGGCGGCGTCTCGGTTTGCTCATGCGGCGCGGCGCAGCGCCGACGCCTCGCGCGCGAGCTGCGTGATGCGGGAAAAATCGCCGGACGCAATCGCATCCTTCGGCGCGACCCACGAGCCGCCGACCGTGAGCACGTTGGGGCAGCCGAGATACGCGGCGACGTTTTTCGAATCGATCCCGCCGGTCGGGCAGAATTTCAGGTCGGGCAGCGGCGCCGCCACGGATTTGAGCCACGCGACGCCACCGGACGCCTCGGCGGGGAAGAATTTCAGCACCTTGAATCCCCGTGCGGCGAGCGCCATCGCTTCGGAAACCGTCGCGCAGCCGGGCAACACCGGCACCGAGGCATCCGCGAGCGCCGCCGCAAGCTCGGGCGGCGTGCCCGGACTGACCAGATACTCCGCGCCGGCGTCAGTCGCCGCCTCGATATCGGAAATGCGCATCACCGTGCCGGCGCCGACGATGCAATCCGGCACCTGCGCGGCAATCGCGCGGATCGCCTCCAGTGCCGCCTTGGTGCGCAGCGTCACCTCGATCACCGGCAGCCCGCCCGCGACCAGCGCGCGCGCCAGCGCCACCGCGTCGGCGACGCGCTCGATGGTCAGCACCGGGATAACGGGCGTCTTGGAAACGAGCGGCGTCGGGTCGAGCATGACCCGAGGGTTTTATTCCGCCGGCTGCGCGACCGCAACCCGCGCGGCTCGGCGCTCCGCGCCGCGCGCGCGGCGCCGCTCGCGCCATTCGGCAAGGTTCGCGATGGCCATCAGCGCGGCCGGCGTGACGATCAGTGTCAGCACGGTCGCGAAGCCGAGGCCGAACACGATCGCGGTGGAAAGCGAAATCCACCACTGTGTGGCCGGCGCACCGATCGTAATCTCGCGCGTCATGAACTCGACGTTCATGCCGAACGCGATCGGCAGCACGCCGAGGATCGCCGTCACGGCGGTGAGCACCACCGGCCGCGCACGCTCGCGGCACGTCTCGAGGATCGCATCGCGCGCCGCCACGCCCTCGCGCCGCAGCCGGTCGTACGTGTCGATCAGCACGATATTGTTGTTCACGATCACGCCCGCGTTGGCGATCACCCCGATGCCGGTCATCACCACGCCGAACGGCTGACCCATCACCATCAGGCCGATCAGCACACCAATTGTGGAGAGCACGACCGCGGTGAGCACGAGGGCGACCGAGATGAACTTGTTGAACTGCGCGAGCAGGATCGCAAAGATCAAAAACAGCGCCGTGCCGAACGCCTTCATCAGGAAGGCGCCGGCCTTCGCGCGTTCCTCGTCCTCGCCCTTGAGCCGGAAGGTCACGTTCGGCCCGAGATCGGTCTTGGCGAGCTCGGCGGTCAGCTCCTGCTGCACCTTGGCGCTCTGCACGCCCTCGGCGACGTTCGACGATACCGTGATCACGCGGTTGCCGTTGATGCGGTTGATGTTGCCGACGCGTTGCGCCGGCACGCGCGTGACGAAATTTCCGATCGGCACGTGGCCGACCGGCGTCTGGATGCGCAGTTCGTCGATCTGTTCGAGGCTGCGCCGGTCCTGCGGGAAGCGCACCAGGATGTCGACCGCTTTGTCGTTGTCGGACGGGCGATATTCGGTGACCTTGGCACCGTTGGTGACAAGCTGCAGGCCGGTGCCGACGGTGTTGACGTTGGCCTGATACTTCGCGGCCTCGCTCTTGTTCACCTCGATGCGCCAGTCGATGCCGGGGAGCGGCAGGCCGTCGTCGACGTCGCGCGCCTCGGGACGCGCCGACAAGACAGCAGCAGCTTTCTTGGCGGCAGCCGGCAGCCGGTCGGGATCAAGCGCCGAAAGCTGGATCTGCACCGGCTTGCCGGTCGGCGGGCCGGCGCGCGGCGCCGTCACTTCGACCAGAATGCCCGGAATGTCCGCGGTCTTGGCGCGGATCGCATCCATGATTTCGTGGGCAGGCGCGCGGCGCTGCCAATTGTCGAACTCGAACTGGATCACGCCAATCGTGTCTTCGCCGAGTTCGTTGTTCTGGCGCGGCTGTTCGCCCGCGCGCGTGTAGACGGTCTTCAAGCCCGGATGCTTCAGCACCCGTTCTTCGACGCTCTGGACCAGCCGGTCTTTTTCGCCGAGCGAGAGATTTCCGCGTCCGTGGATCACGACCTGCCCATAGTCGGGCTCGACCTTGGGGAAGAACTCGACGCCGTTGCCGAGCTTGCCGTAGGCCATTTGCACCAGCACCAGCAGCAGCAGCGCCAGCAGCAGCGTCATCCCGGGATGCCGCAGCGCAAGATGCACCGTGCGCATATACGGGCCGGTGTCCCTGGCGCGCTCGTCATGCGGGATGGTCGCGGCGCGGCCGAGCAGCGCGCCCAGCGTCGGCGTGAAGAGCAGCGCGACCACGAGCGACGCCGACAATGTCGCGATCAGCGTGATCGGCATGTATTTCATGAATTCCCCGACCACGCCGGGCCAGAACAACAGCGGCGAGAAGGCGGCGACCCGTGTCGCAGTCGCGGCAGTGACCGGGCCCGCCATGCGCTTTGCGGCCAGCGAGTAAGCCTCGCGCGGCGCCATGCCCTCGGCCATGCGGCGCTCGGCAAATTCCGACACGATGATCGCGTCGTCGACCAGCATGCCGACCGCGAGAATGAGCGAGAACAGCACCACGATGTTGACGGTCAGGCCCGCCAGCTGCAGCCCGAGCACGCCGGCGAGAAACGAGGCCGGGATCGCGATACCGATGAACAGCGAGGCGCGGAAGCCGAGGGCGAACAGGATGATGATGGCGACGAGCAGCACGCCGGTCACGACCGAGTTCTGCAGGTCCGCCAGCATCTGGCGGATGACCTTGGACTTGTCCTGCGTGTAGGAGACCTGGAGCCCCTCCGGCCACTGCTTCTTCAGTTCCTCGACGACGTATTTCACGCCGTCCACCGTCTCGATCAGGTTCGCGCCAGTGCGCTTCGAGACTTCGATGGTCATCGCCGGGCGGCCGTTGACCCGCGTGATCGAGGTCGCGTCCTTGAAGGTCGGCTTGACCTGCGCGACATCGCCGAGCGTCACGACCGCGCCCGCGCTCGCGGCGATCGGAATCTGCAGCATGTCCTGCGGCTTCTCGATCAGCGCCGGCACCTTCACGGCGAAGCGGCCGGACGGGCCTTCGAGGGCGCCCGCCGCGACCAGGCTGTTCGACTGCTGCGTGATCGCGATGAGCTGTTCGAGCGAGACGCCGTAGCTCTTCATCAGCATCGGCTCGGCGACGATCTCGACCGCCTCGTCGCGCACGCCGCGGATTTCCGCCGAAATGACGCCGGGCACCTGCTCGATGGTGCTCTTGGCGGTGCGGGCGAGGCGCGCAAGCGTCCGCTCCGGCAGGTCGCCGGCAAGCGACACGACCAGCACCGGATAGAGCGAAAGATTGACCTCCTGCACGGTCGGTTCGTCGGCGTCGCGCGGCAGATCGCGCTTCGCCTCGTCCACCTTGGCGCGCACGTCGGCAAGCGCCGACTTGGAATCGAACCCGGCCTGGAATTCGAGCAGCACGTAGGCGCCGCCCTCGTAGGCGGTGGCGCGCATTTCCTTCACGTTCGAGACCGATTTCAGCTTGGTCTCGACCGGCTTGATCAGCAGCCGCTCGGCGTCTTCCGGACTGATCCCGCGCTGGGTGAGCAGCGTGTAGATGATCGGGATCTTGATGTCCGGCTCGGCTTCCTTCGGGATCGTCAGATAGGCGACGAGACCCGCGACCAGCAGGAACGCCAGCGCCGCGATGGTGAGGCGTGCGTGATCGATGGCGTAGTCGACGGGATTTGCCATTGTATTGTCCGCAAGCTCCCCGTTCTTCGCTCATTCCCGCGTAAGCGGGAATCCAGTTCTTGGATCTGGGTCCCCGCTTTCGCGGGGACGAGCGGTGAATTTATTTCAGCGCCGTCTTCGGTGCCTCGACGCCGACCGGCTCGACCACCTGGCCTTCGCGCACGAAGTCCTGCCCCTGCACGATCACGCGCGCGCCATCCGGCACGCCGCCGACCCACATATTCTCCTGCTGGTCGTCGACCACCGACACCGGCACGAACGCCACCTTGTTGGCGGCATCGACCACGCGCACGCCGAGATCGCCTGCCGACGAGAAGGTCAGCGCCGAGCGCGGCACGCGCACGGCCGGGATCGGCGTCATCGGGATCGTTACTTCGGCCGTGATGCCGTCCGGGATGTAGCCGTCGGCGTTGGGGATCTCGACTTCGACCCGATAGGTGCGCGTCGCCGCGCTCGCCGTCTTGGAGATGAAGCGGATCTTGCCGCGCGCCGCGTGGCCGGTGACGAGGCGGATCTCGACCGGATCGCCGAGGTTGAGGCCATGCAGCCGGCGCTCCGCAACCTCGACCACCGCAAGGACCGGATCGATCGAAACGATCTGCGCGACTTCCTTGCCGGCGAACGACAGCACCGCCTGTCCGACTTCGACCGGCACGTCATTGACGATTCCGGACCACGGCGCGCGAATGATGCTGCGCTCGCGTTCGGCTTCGGCCGCGGCGAGGCCGGCTTCGGCGGCCTTGAATTGCGTTTCGAGATTGACCGCCTCGAGCTTCGGCATCGTGCCTTGCTCGACAAGCTTCATTTTCGCCGCGAGCTCGGTCTTGCGCTGCATCAGCATCGCCTTGGCCTGCAGCACGCGCGACTCCCGCGCCTCATCGGAGAGCACCGCGATCACGTCGCCCTGCTTGACCACCGAGCCGCGCCGGACCTTCAGCTCGCTGATCGTGCCGTCGGCGCGTGCCGTGACCATCATCTTCTTGTCGGCTTCGGTGCGGCCGGAGAGCAGGAGATTGCGCGAGCGCGGCTCGACCCGCACCTCGCTGACAGAGACGCGAAACGGCTTTGGCTGCGCCGCCTCGGCCGGCTGTACGGCGGCGCGGCTCTCCGCCGTCTCATGCGGAAACAAATACCCCGACGCAATCCAGCCGACAGCGGCGACGACAAGGCCGACTGCGGCGAAACGTGCGGCTTTCATGACTCTAGGCCCCGACCCTATTGTCGTTTTGCGGTAGCGGCTTCACGAGAAGCTGTTCGACCATGCGCAGCACGAGCGGCATCACGGCTTCGGCGTTGAACGACGGTTCGACCGCGCGCCGCCATGATAAACCGTCCGCCAGCGCGAACAGCACCGTCACGGTGCCGTCGAAATCCACATCGCGGCGGACTTCGCCGCGCTCGGCAGCGCATTGCAACAGTGCGATGAAGCGTGCCCGCACGTCCGCTTCCATGTCCTGATAGATGCGCGCGACGGCAGGATTGCGGCGGCTCTCCGCCATGATCTCGGCACAGAGCGCGACTTCTTCCACGCTGCGCTCGACCAGGTGATGCTGCGCGAGCGCCGCGAGACCGTCGAAGAAGTTGCCATCGCCGACCGCCGCGAACTGCTGCGCGGCATCGGCGCGGTCGCGCTCCGCGATGCCAGCGATGATGTCTTCCTTGGAGCGGAAATAGCGATAGAGATTGCCCGGGCTCATCCCCGCCTCGGCGCAGATTTCCTGCATCGAGGTCTGGTGAAACCCTGAGCGGGCAAAACACGTCTGCGCCGCGGCGAGGATTTCGCCACGACGGTCGGCCTGCAACTGGACGTTGGCGCGTCGCATGAAATTGTGCCCCGCAGCAAGTAAGAGCGAACGTTCATTCGCACTTAGATAGGGGAGGGTTTCGAAGTCAATATCGATGGAGTTCAAGTCGACCCGCCCAGCTTGGCTCGAAGAGCCAAGTGCCTGTGCTATATGGAACAATCATCTTCCATTGAATGTTTTGATCGTTCCCAAACCTGGACGAGTGAAAGTGGAACCGGGCGGTCGACGCGCCTTTGGCGCCTCGAAGACACTAAGCCCCACCGAGAGGCTAGGAGGCTGCGGACGCACCATCTTTTTGCACTCGTGTTGAGCCGACCATGCAGCCTATGATGGTTTCGGTTGCCATCGGCCGGTGGTCAATCAAGCACTGGAATTTTGCGCGCAGCGGATCACAAACGTTCCAT
>JAXDOA010000140.1:0-2813 GCA_034669125.1 Hyphomicrobiales bacterium | reverse complement strand
CCACGTCTCGGCCCTTTCTTCTTAACCCCTACCCGCCTATATTGACCCTGCCGGCTCGCAAGGGCCGGATATGGCGATAAACGGACGTCGTAATAAACCTATCGGACCCGGGGGCAGTACCCGGCGGCTCCACCGGTGCAGCTCTTGCGTCTCAAGTCCCATCGCGGTGGGACCGGTCCTTACCGTAAGGTTGGACCTGAGGGCTGCACCGGCGGGGCCGAAACAGGATCGACGAGGGCGTAAAGGACGTGCTTTTGCCCGGTATGGTACCGCCGTGATGGACCAAACCATAGTTGCCAACGACAACTATGCTCCGGTAGCGCAGGCCGCGTAAGCGGTTTGTAATACCGATACTTAAAGTCCTGACGGGATAAGCTCCGGCAGGCGGGGTTCGGAGGCACCTGGCAACAGAAGCCTCCACTTCTCTTTGAGGCGGGGACAGACCAAGGCGGAATCGGATAGGCTTGCCGTTCCGCCGCTCGTGACCGTGAGATCCATGTCCGTCGACCACATCCGCTACGATCTCTTGACCCAGCAGGCGCTGCGCGCGGTGGTGCGCCGCGTGCTGTCCGATGTGGCAAAGACCGGCAGCCTGCCCGGCGAGCATCATTTCTACGTCACGTTCGACACGCGCGCGCCCGGCGTGAAGCTCTCCGCGCGCATGCGCGAGCAGTATCCGGAAGAGATGACCGTCGTGCTGCAGCACCAGTTCTGGGATCTCGCGGTGAGCGACGCGCATTTCGAGGTCGCGCTGTCGTTCAACGGCGTGTCGGAAAAGCTCTCCGTGCCGCTCGACGCTATCAAGGGCTTCTTCGATCCGTCGGTTCAGTTCGGGTTGCAGTTCGAGACGCTGACCGAGACCGGCGTCGAGGCAAAGCCGGCCGAAAAGCCCGCGCTCGCGCCGGTCGCCGCGGAGCCGAAGGCACGGTCGCGCCGCAAGGCCGAACCCGAGGCGCCCGCCGCCGTCGGCCCGGCCGAGCCGGCAAAGCCTGCTCCGCCCAAGCCCGCGCCGCCGCTCGTCGTTGCCGGCACCGACAAGGACGACCCCGACAAACCCTCCGGCGGCGCCGAGGTCGTGCGGCTCGATCGGTTCCGGAAGAAATAATCAGCCGCGCCGCGTAATCCGCATCGGCAGTCCGTGCATCGGCCGCAACGTCATGCGGGCGAGCGGCATCACGGGCGAACCCTCGACCAGCGTCGCGCGGAACCGCCGCGCCATCATCGCCAGCGCCAGCAGCGCCTCCTGCATGGCGAATGTCGCCCCGACGCAGATGCGCGCGCCCGCGCCGAACGGCAGATAGGCAAAGCGCGGGATTTTGCCGCGGTTCTCCGGTGCGAAGCGCTCCGGCACGAACCGGTCGGCGTCCGGCCACAGCCTGCGGTTCCGGTGCAGCACCCACGGCGTGATGATGACCCGGGTGTCCGGGGTGACCTCGATGTCGCCGAGCCGGTCGGGCGCCGCGACCCCGCGGCTCAGGAAGGGTATCGGCGGATAAAGCCGCATCGCCTCTTCGAAAATCATGCGCGTGTGGTCGAGCCGCGCAAGCTCGTCGGCCGTGGGGACGCCGCTGACGCATTGTGCTTCCGCCGCAAGCCGCGCATCGGCGTCGGGACACTCCGAGAGCAGGAACAGCGTCCAGGCGAGCGCATTCGCGGTGGTTTCGTGCCCGGCGCCGATGAAGGTGACGAGATTGTCGTGGATCACCGTGTCGGTCAGCGGCTCGCCGGTTTCCGGATCGCGCGCATTCATCAACCGCGTCACGAGATCGTCAGGCACGCTCTGGCCGGCCGTCATCCGGACGCGCCTGCGGTCCACCAGCCGGCGCACCTCCTCGCGGAAGATCTTTTGCGCGGGCCTGGCGCGGATCGATGCAGGCCGCGGCAACCATTTCGGCAGCGGCAGCACGTCCCACAGGTCGATGCGGCCGAATGCCTCGAAATAGGCGGTGAGCGCCTCGGCCATCACGTCGGCCGGCGTCTCGATTTCGCGTGAGAACACCGTGCGCGAGATGATGTCGTAGGTGAGCGTGGTCATCTCGCGCGCCACGTCGACCGTTGCGCCGGTTTGCGCGTGGCGCTCCCAGCGCGCCAGCATCTCGTCGAGGGAGGCCGCCATCGACGCGAGATAGCTGGTCACGGCGAGCGGCTGGAACAGCGGCGCGACGGTTCTGCGCTGCAAGCGCCATGATTCCGGTTCCGCCGTGAGCAGCCCGCGCCCGACCGCGGGTGTGAGCTTTTCGAGCTGCAGGCGGTCCTTCGGATAGTTGGCCGCATTGTCGACCAGCACGCGGCGGATCAGGTCGGGATCGTTGAGCAGGACGTAGCCGCCGAGCATGTTGCGGTCGGCGATGATGGGCTCCTCGTAGGCCTGCGCCCGCCAGGCCGTGACCGCGTTGGTGCGCAACGCGCGATAGAGCCCGAGCGGCCCGAGTGGAAGCAGCCGCGGCTCGGGCGCGGGCGGACGAGGCGGCGGCTGCGTGGTCGTGAGGTCCATGCGCTATTATATGAGGCGGCGCTGCGGCCGGCGATTTAAAGGATCGATCATGGCGAAAACCCGCATTGAGACCGACACATTCGGCCCGATCGAGGTGCCGGCGGACAAATACTGGGGCGCGCAGACGCAGCGCTCGCTGCAGAATTTCCGCATCGGCGAGGAGCGCATGCCGCTGCCGCTCGTTCGCGCGCTGGCCTTGATCAAGCGCGCCGCCGCCGAGGTCAATCACCGGCTCGGACTGCTCGACGCCCGCCGCAGCCGCGCCATCGTGCGCGCGGCCCAAGAGGTGATCGACGGCAAGCTCGACGATCACTTTCCG
>JAXDOA010000139.1:0-3095 GCA_034669125.1 Hyphomicrobiales bacterium | reverse complement strand
GGAGCACGCGATGCGTCACGGCAATGCCCACCGCAAGTTCAACCGGCGCTCCAACCAGCGCACCGCGTTGTTCCAGCATCTCGCCTCCGCGCTGATCAAGCACGAGCAGATCATCACCACGCTGCCGAAGGCGAAGGACCTGCGCCCGATCGTCGAGAAGCTGATCACGCTCGCCAAGAAAGGCGACCTGCATGCGCGCCGTCAGGCGCAAGCCGAGCTGCGCGATCCCCCGATGGTCAAGAAGCTGTTCGACGTGCTGGGGCCGCGCTACGCCTCGCGCAACGGCGGCTACACCCGCGTGCTCAAGGCGGGCTATCGCCACGGTGACTCCGCGCCGGTCGGCGTGATCGAGTTCGTCGATCGCGATGTCGATGCGCGCGGCAAGGATTCCGGGCCGGTCGAGGCGCGCACCGAAGAGGCTCCGGCCGCCGCGTAACGCGGCCGTCCATCAACCAGAGATTTTGCAGAATGGGCGGCTCAGCCGCCCATTGTCGTTGATAGCGACATTTCGATTGCTCACGGGCGCGACGCATCTAGGATGCCGCATCGATTTGGCATCCGGGAGAAGCTCATGCTCGTTCGCGCAATCGCGGCTGCGGTTCTACTCGTCACAACGGCCGGCACAGCGCTCGCGCAGGCGCCGGTCGAGCGCGGCAAGTATCTCGTCAACACCATCCTCACCTGCCAGAACTGCCACACGCCGAAGGGCGAGCGCGGCGGGCCGATTTTCGATCGTGACCTGTCCAGCGGACTTTCCTGGGACGAGCCGCCGTTCAAGGTGACCGCCTCGAACATCACACAGGACAAGGAAACCGGCATCGGCAACTGGAGCGATGCAGACATCAAAAAGGCGCTGCAAAAGGGCGAGCGGCCGAACGGCACCCGGCTCGCCGCGATCATGCCGTCGGATTTCTATGAAATCCTCACGCCGGGCGATCTCGACGCCATCGTTGCCTATCTGCGCACCGTCAAGCCGGTGAAGCAGCAAACGCCGACGCCGGAATACCGCATCGCGCTGCCGCGCCACATTCCGCCGGGCGCCGAGAAGCCGTTCGCGGAAGCCGACATGGCCAACAAGGTGAAGAAGGGCTTCTACCTCGCCACCATCGGCCATTGCATGGAATGCCATACGCCGATGGGGCCAAAGGGGCGCGAGTTTGAGACGTCCTTAGGCAAGGGCGGCTTCGAATTCCCCGGCCCATGGGGTGTTTCGGTGGCGCGCAACATCACCTCGCACAAGGAAAAGGGGATCGGCGCCTGGAGCGACGACGAGATCAAGCGCGCGATCACCAAGGGCGTGAGCAAGGACGGCTCACCGCTCAAGCCGCCGATGGGCTACGGCTTCTACGCCAACATGACCGAGGGCGATCTCGACGCGGTGGTGGCGTATCTGCGCACGGTGCCGGCGAAGGAGTAGCTGTCATTCCGGGGCGCCGCGCAGCGGCGAGCCCGGAATCCATAACCACGGTCGGGTCTTGAATCGCGCGGTTGGGGGTTATGGATTCCGACCCTCGCTTCGCTCGGCCGGAATGACACTTATTTCTTCTTCCGCTTCTCGCCCATCGTGTCGTAAAGGTTCACCGGCGCGAAATCGTCGGTGAGCAATTCGCCGGTCTGCATCGCGCCGGATTTTTCGGTGCGGCGCGCGAGCAAGGCCGGCAGGGCGAAGCGGAAGCCGAATTTCTCCTGCAAGGCCGTGGCGCGGCTTGCGAGCGTAGCCTCATTCGGAGCCGGCCCGGCGGTGACCACAGCAATCATCTCGCCCTGGCCCGTCGGATAGAGGTGCAGGCCCGAGAACACCGTGCGCAAGGTCAGCAAGGTCGAGGCATAGAGCTTGGTGCCGTCGTGCACGTTGAACGCGGCCGCACCACCCGGCGCGAGGCGCTGCTTGACCAGCGTATAGAATTCCTTGGTCAAGAGATGGAACGGCACATAGCCGCCATGAAAGGCATCGATCAGGATCAGGTCGTAGGCCTCGGCGTTGCGATTGAGAAAGACACGGCCGTCGCCTTCGAGGTAGCGAACGCGCGGCGTCTCTCTCAGGCCGAAGAAACTCTTCGCCGCCGTGATGACGCCGGGATCGACTTCGATCGTGTCGATCCGCGCATCCGGCAAATGCCGGCCGAGATAGCTCGAGATCGAGCCGCCGCCGAGGCCGATCATCAGCACCTTGTTCGGCTGCGGCGGATAGAGCACGCCGACCGTCATCACCTGCGTATAGCGGACGGGGAGATCGTCCGGATCGGCGAGGTTCGCTATCGACTCGGTGTAGTCGAAACCCTTGAGCTGGAACGACATCATGAGTTCGTGGCGCCGTTTGGTGATGAAGATGTCGTTGTATTCGGTCTCGATGTGGGCGAGCCGGCCATCCGCACGCTGCAGCATCGCCTCCCGCACGGCCTCATCGATCAGCGCCTCGGCGCGCGCGCTCGGCGCCATCAGGAGCAGTGCAAGCACAAGCGCGCCGCGCCGCAGCCTCGGCGCAAACAGGAGAAGGCCTGACACGATGCCGGCGATACCGAGCGTAAAGGTGATCGCGCGCGTGCCGATCGCCGGGATCAGAATGAAAGTCGTGCCGAGCGTGCCGACGATGCTGCCGAGGGTGGAGATACCGTAGACGGTGCCCGACACGCGTCCCGAGCTTTGCGCGGATCGCAACAGCAGGCGGATGCCGAATGGCGAATACATGCCGAGGAAGGTGACCGGGAAAAACAGGATCACGAAGGCGGCGGCGAGGCTGCCGGTACGCACATCGTCGAACGCCGCCAGCACGAATTCCATCAGCCGCTCGGAAAACGCCGGCAATACCAGAATGTAGAGCGAGCCGACCAGCATGGTTGCGCCGAGCACACGCGCCGAGGGGTAACGATCCGCCGCGATCCCGCCGATGAAATAGCCGACGCACAGCGCGGCCAGCACCGTGGAGATGAGCGAGGCCCAGGTGTAGATGCCGCTGCCGAAATACGGATTGAGATAGCGCGAGCCGAGCATCTCGAAACTCATCACGATCGCGCCGGTGACGAAGGCGGCGAGATAGATGACGGCGGGAAAAGCCCGCGAGGGGCTGCCAGGCTGAATCATGGCGCAACTCTAGC
>JAXDOA010000138.1:0-5488 GCA_034669125.1 Hyphomicrobiales bacterium | reverse complement strand
TTGCCGCCGGTCGAATGGCGCGTCAGCGAGGGGCTGGTGCCCTACGAGACCGCGCTCGCCGTCATGGAGGAGCGCGTCGAGGCGATCGCTGCCGGGCGCGCGGCCGAGCTGGTCTGGCTGCTCGAACACCCCCCGCTCTATACGGCCGGCACCAGCGCGCAGCCGGACGGCTTGGTCGAGGCGCGTTTCCCGGTCTACGAAACCGGCCGCGGCGGCGAGTTCACCTATCACGGGCCCGACCAGCGGGTCGTCTACCTGATGCTGCACCTCAAGCGCCGACGGCCGGATGTCCGGCTGTTCGTGGCGACCTTGGAGGAATGGCTGATCCGCACGCTGGCGACGTTCAACGTGCGCGGGGAGCGGCGCGAGGACCGCATCGGCGTGTGGGTGCCGCGGCCCGATCGCGGCGCGGGCCATGAGGACAAGATCGCCGCGATCGGCATCCGCCTGCGGCGCTGGGTCAGCCTGCATGGCATCGCGTTCAACGTCGATCCGGATTTGACGCACTTCGGCGGCATCGTGCCGTGCGGCGTCGCCGACACGCGCTATGGCGTCACGAGTTTGGTCGATCTCGGGCATGTGGTGTCGATGCCGGAGGTCGACATGGCGATGCGGCGGGAGTTCGAGGGGCTGTTCGGGCCGACGCAGTCCGCAACACTGACCACGACCTGACTACTTCGCGGGCTCCGCCCGCCGCGTGCAGGCGATCGGTTTCGGCTGGCACGCAATTCCGATATTCGAACAGGTCGGTTCGCCCGCGTCGGACCGCTGGCAGGTGCGGCAGCTATCGGTCCATTCCTGGCAGGTCTTGTTCTTCTCGCCGTAGGCCTGGATCGAGATGTCTTCCGCCGACGGGAGGGGAAGCTCGGCCGCCACAGCGTCGCGGGTGCTCGTATCCTGCGAGGCGGCCAGCAGCAGGCACAAGAGAAGGGCGGCGCCGGTGAGCACTTTTTTCATGTCGTTGCCAGTACCGAGAAGCGCTCGCCCGGACGGCGTTGACTCAACACATCCGGACCAGCCTCCTGAATATCGATCATATCAACATGGCCGTGACGCGGCCCACTAAGGCAGGCGTCGATCGCCGCCGTCACCGCCTCTTCCGGTCCCGCGAACACCGCCTCGACGCTGCCGTCGCGGCGGTTGCGCACCCAGCCTTCCAGCCCCAATCGTTCGGCCAGATCCTCGGTCCACATGCGATATCCGACGCCCTGAACGCGGCCACGGACAACGACATGCCACACGACGTTCACGCGATTTCTCCGGTCTCGGCCGGACGGCTGCCGCGATAACCCGGCGCGAGCCGCCGCAGCTGCAAGATATAGCGCGCCGGCAGGCGCCATTCCTCCGCGGCGGCGATAATGCGCTCCTGATAGCCCGGCATCGCGCGCCGCCCGCCGCCCTTTCGGCCGACGTAGACCAGCGCGCGAACGCGTTGCCCGCCTGTTTCCACGGTCAGCGTGGCGCGGCGATAAAGCCCGCTATCGAGGCTCTCGAAAATGTTCAGCGCCGCAAGATCGCGCGGCGTCAGCCGCCACAGCACGCCGCAGACATGAGCGCCGGGCGCGGCCGCGACCGAGCCGTACCCTTCGGCAATCACATAGCGCCAGCCGCGCAGCACCGCCGGTCCGAGCGGCATCGCTGCCCCGCAACGCCGCGCCATCGCGGCGCGCTCCATGTTGGCCCCATAAGCGAAATAGAGCGTCATGGAACGCTTGCCCGCATGCCGGTGCGGATGGAAAACACAAGCGAGATCGCCAGCGGCATGAAGGCGATCAGGATCAGGCCTTTGAGGATGGTGGTGAACACGCCGAAGTCCGGCTTGAACAGGATCGCGAACAGGAACACCACCAGCAACGTTGCGGTGGCGGCATCGCTCGCGGGATTTTCACCGACCGGTCCGCCGCCAGCGTCGGGATTGGTGAAGAACACGACCAGCATCAGCAGCAGGCCGAGCGACAGAATGTAAATCAGCGCGATGCCGATTGCCGCGGCCGGCCCCTCGCCTGCGTCACGCAGCCGCCGGATGTGCAGCACGAGCCACGCCGAGATCAGCGCCGCCTGCACGGCGACGAAGGGCCACAGTCCAAAACGCGAGATGACGTCGCCAAGCAACAGCGCCTGCGCGGCGACCCCCGCGACGTAAAGACCAAGCACGCCGAGCGCGAACGGCTTGCGTGCGATCCGGCCCTTGGGTGAAGCAAACGACGCCAGCGCATTCATGCCGCCAGAGTGGCATGGCGGCGGCGCTTCGCGCTACTTGCGCTGCTTCTCCGGGTGGGCGTCGACGAGACGCTCCAGCGGCGGCGCAGAGCCTTCCGGATGCTCGGCGACGCTCTCGACCGAGGCGCGCTCGACCTCCTGCTCGTAGGTTTCCAGCCGCGCGTTCTTGTCTGGATCGGCCTTGGTCTCGTCGTCGGTTGGTTTGCGTTTCGGACCCATCGCGATCTCCTCTCAGGTGTTGACCACACTGCCGCCGTTCGGATGCAGCACCTGCCCCGTCATGTAGGAGGCATCCTCGCTGGCGAGAAAAACGTAACAAGGCGCGACTTCGTTCGGCTGGCCGGGTCGCTCCATCGGCGCGCTCGCGCCATGCTGGGCGACCTTCTCGGCATCGAACGAGGCGGGAATGAGCGGCGTCCAGATCGGGCCAGGAGCTACGCCATTGACGCGGATGCCCTTGTCCACCAGCGCCTGCGACAGCGAACGCGTCATCGACACGATCGCGCCCTTGGTGGCGGCGTAATCGATCAGCGTCTTGTGGCCGCGATACGCGGTGATCGACGTGGTGTTGATGATGGTGGCGCCCTGTTGCATGTACTGCAGGCAGGCGCGCGTCATGTGGAAATAGCTGAACACGTTGGTGCGGAAGGTGCGCTCGAGTTGCTCCGTGTTGAGTTCGACCGGATCGTCGACCTCGTGCTGCTCCGCGGCGTTGTTCACCAGAATGTCGATGCGGTTGTATTCCTCGAAGGTGCGCTCGACGGACTCCCAGCAGAACATCTCGTCGCCGACGTCGCCGGCGAACAGAAGCGCCTGGCTGCCCTCCGCCTCGACCAGCCGTGCGGTCTCCCGCGCGTCGTCGTGCTCTTCGAGATAGAGGATCGAGATCAGCGCGCCCTCGCGCGCCATGGCGACCGCGACGGCGCGGCCGATGCCTGAGTCGCCGCCGGTGATGACCGCGACCTTGTCCTTCAGTTTGCCGACGCCGGGATATTTCGGCAGGTACTCCGGCCGCGGCCGCATCTCGGCTTCGCGGCCGGGCTGATGATCCTGATGTTGCGGCGGCTGCTTTTGCTTTTTGGCCTTTTCGGCTGTCTTTTCGGGCTTTTGGTGGATGTTCATGTCCCGGCCTCCGGTACCGGGACGGGAACGCTTCAGCGCGGCCGGAGTTCCGCGTGTCCCGGATGCGACGCAGCGCCATAGCCGATGCGTAGCGTCGGCGTTCTGACGGCCGCGTAGCGGCCTTATGGTGATGCGGCCCTGATCCGCGACCCCGGTTGGATGAAAGGAACCAGGGTCCGCATCTGCGGCCTGCGGTCTCTCGCCTGGAGAGCGGCGCACGCTGACGCAACATTGACGCGTCCAGAGGTTGCCGCTTGCCTGATTTCGGCTAGCAATACCCGGCTGAATGTTGACGCGCCGGACAGATGCCTCTCCGGTGACGATATGTACGCCCGCCAGACATCTTTCCCTGGTACATCGAGCCTACGAGATAGTTGCGTTCCTTCCAGCGTGCGGCGGCCTTCTGCACACGCTCATCGCTCTCGTGCGTCTGCCCGCGGTGCTTCGCGCAATCTCTTGCGATGCAGGCTGCCACCCTGCCGCTCGGAGCCGTGAGCCGGCACATCGACATGCAGTTCTGTTCAGACCAGGCGTGAGCTGAGGCGACGCTTGTCGCCATAGCAATGATTGAGACAAGACAAAACTTCCACATCGGCGCGCCCCCATGCGGTTCAGTGCGTAGCCTCCCTCGCCTGTCCTGATATCAGAATTCGCTTGGTTTATCGAGGGCCTCGTTCCCCGTGGGCACGGCGGAACGCCTACGCAAACTCCATGATCACCGCATCAACCGCGAGGCTGTCGCCCGGCTTGGCGTAGAGCTTCTTCACCGTGCCGTCGCGCTCGGCGCGCAGCACGTTCTCCATCTTCATCGCCTCGACCACCGCGAGCGTCTCGCCGGCCTTGACCTCCTGCCCCTCGGCGACAGCGATCGACTTGACGAGCCCCGGCATCGGACAGAGCAGTTTCTTGCCGGTGTCGGCCGCAATCTTGACCGGCATCAGCCGCGCGTATTCGGCCTCCGGCGCGGTGTAGATCTGCGCCTTCGCGAACGTGCCGCGCCACGACAACAGGAAGCCGTTCGGCACGGGCCGCACCTGCACGGCGACCGGCTTGCCGTTAACCGTGCCGGACCATACGGGTTCGCCCGGCCTCCAGCCGGATTGGAGCGCGATCGCTTCACCGTCACAGCGCACCGTCAGCGAAGCCCCGCCTCCATTCGGCACCAAGATGGCATCGGCGCCCTCCTCCAGCACGTCGACCGCGTATTCCGTCGTATCGAGCCAGACGCGGCGCGAGATCGCGCGCGTCACCGTGCGGCCGGTGAGCTGCCCGGAAATCTGCCGCTTGCGGGAGCCCAGCTTGTGGTCGACCGCGACCGCGACGGCGGCGAGGATTTTCGCGCTCTCGCCTTCTGGCGAGGGATTGTGGAAGCCGTCCTTGAATTCCTCCGCGATGAAGCCGGTGGAGAGGCGGCCCTCGCGCCAGCGCGGGTGCGCCATCAGGGTGGTGAGAAACGGAATGTTGTGGCGGATACCCTCGATCGCGAACGCGTCGAGCGCTTGCGCCTGCGCGTCGATCGCGGCCTCGCGTGTTGCCGCATGCGTGACGAGCTTGGCGATCATCGGGTCGTACCAGATCGAAATCTCGCCGCCCTCATAGACGCCGGTGTCGTTCCGCACCGTGATGCCGTCCGCCTCGCTCTCTTCCGGCGGCCGGTAGGTCACCAGCCGCCCGGTCGAGGGGAGGAAATTACGCGTCGGATCCTCCGCATAGACGCGGCTCTCGACCGCCCAGCCGGTCAGCTTCACGTCCGCCTGTTTTAGCTTCAGCGGCTCACCCGCCGCGACGCGGATCATCTGCTCGACCAGATCCAGCCCGGTCACTTCCTCGGTCACCGGATGCTCGACCTGCAGCCGCGTGTTCATTTCGAGGAAATAAAAGCTCTTGTCCTGTCCGGCGACGAACTCGACGGTCCCGGCCGAGTCGTAGCCGACGGCCTTCGCAAGCGACACCGCCTGCTCGCCCATCTTGCGGCGCGTCGCTTCATCGAGCAGCGGCGACGGCGCCTCCTCGATGACTTTCTGGTTGCGGCGCTGGATCGAGCATTCGCGCTCGCCGAGATAGATCACGTTGCCGTGCTTGTCGCCGAGCACCTGGATCTCGATGTGGCGCGGATCGACGATGAATTTCTCGATGAACATGCGGT